>JBAPYC010001061.1:0-10159 GCA_049284535.1 Streptosporangiaceae bacterium | reverse complement strand
CCGGTGGCCACCGCCGCCTCGGCCAACCCGCTGCTATCCACCCTGGTCACCGCAGTCAAGAAGGCCGGCCTGGTGGACACCCTGAACTCGGCGTCCAACATCACCGTGTTCGCGCCGGATAACGCCGCGTTCGCCAAGCTGCCCAAGGCCACTCTGGACAAGGTGCTGGCCAACAAGGCGGAGCTGACCAAGATCCTGACCTACCACGTGGTCTCCGGCCGCAACACCCCCACCGACCTGGCCGCGGGCAAGGCGCTCAAGACGCTGGAAGGCGGCACGGTCGCGCCCGCCGACATGAGCGGCACGTATTCGGTGAACGGCGCCAGCGTGGTCTGCGGCAACGTGCAGACCTCCAACGCCACCGTGTACATCATCAGCTCGGTGCTGATGCCGCCGTCGTCCTGATGATCGGCATCCTCTGACCTGAGGACCTGTCCTGAGGCCGGGTCGTGGGGGCCCGGCCTCAGGACAGCTCGACCATGGGGTCGGGGTAGCCGAGCTGCTTGCGCTCGCGGTCGTCCAGCTTCCAGGGCGTGTGGACGACGGAGGGGTCGAGCCCAGCCAGTTCGGGGACGTAGCGGCGCACGTACTCGCCGTCCTTGTCGAACCGCTGGGCCTGGCGCAGCGGGTTCATGACCCGGTTAGGCCGGGTGTTGTTGCCGGTCCCGGCCACCCACTGCCAGTTGCCCGCGTCGTTGGCCACGTCGCCATCGGCCAGCAGCGAGTCGAAGTGCCGGTAGCCCTCGCGCCAGTCGATGCCCAGGTTGCGGGTCAGGAACGAGGCCGTGATCATCCGGGCCCGGTTATGCATGTAGCCCTCGGCGGCGAGCTGGCGCATCCCGGCGTCGACGATCGGGATGCCGGTCAGGCCGTGGCGCCACCCCTCCAGAGCATGCTGGTCGGTGTGCCAGGACGGGCCGGGCCGGTAGTTCTTCCGGGCGATGTCCGGGAACGACGCCGTCACCTGGTAGAAGAAATCGCGCCAGGCCAGCTGCCGGCAAAACTCCTCACCGCCCGGCCGGTCCAGCGCGCCGATGGCCACCTCCAGCGGTGACACGCAGCCGAACCGCAGGTACGGGCTGAGCCGGGATGTCTTGTCACCGGCCAGGTCGTCGTGGTTGTCGTCGTAGCCTTCCAGCAGGTTCTTGCGCCAGGTGACGTACCGCTGCCGCCCGGCTTTCTCACCGCCTGCGGCCAGGTCCGGCGAGGTGCCGCCGGGGGCGGCCGGGACCTCGCCGATGGGGTGGACTGCCGGGGTATCGATCTTCTGCGGCACCGGGTAATGCTTGCGCCAGGTGGCCGCGCGCCAGGCCCGCCAGTACGGAGTGAAGACCCGGTAGTGGCCGCCGCCTGCGGGCGCCAGGTCGGCCGGCGGGACCACGGTCAGCCCGGGGGTCACGGTGAGCCCGACCCGGTGCTGCTCGCACTCCTGGGCCAGCCGGTCGTGCCGCCTGGTCGCGAACCGGGAGACGTCATCGGCGATCCAGACCCCGTCCGCGTTCACCTCGCCGGCCAGCTTGATGACCTCGGTCACCGTGTCACCCTCGCGGATGACCAGGTCACCGCCGCGCTCGCGCAAGGCCTCACGCAGCTCGGCCAGGGACTCGGCCAGGAAGCGGACCCGGTTGGGCGGGGCCGGGATGGCCGGGTCCAGGATGAACAGCGGCACCACCTGGCGTGCGCTTGAGCACGCCTGGTGCAACGCCGGGTTGTCATGCAGCCGCAGATCACGTGTAAAGACCACGATCGCGGTGTCCATCGGCCTCCCCGCCCTTGGTGACGCTCCGCCAACAAGGGTAACGGCACGGATCCGGATACGCCCCGTCCCCCCGGAGTGGGACTCCCCTCGGCTGGCCCGGTCATGCGGCCCGTGAGCACCTTTTCGCGGCGACCGGCGAGCTCGTGCCTGACCAGGCCTCGGCTAATGTCTGAAGGTATGACCTGGGCTGAGCGGCCGCGGCTGGGGGTATCGAGCTGCCTGCTCGGCGAGGAGGTGCGGTTCAACGGCGGCCACAAGCGCTACCGGTTCCTCACCGACGAGCTCGCCCCCTATGTCGACTGGGTGCCCTACTGCCCGGAGATCGAGATCGGGCTGGGCACCCCGCGCGAGGCGATCCGGCTTACCGCGGACGGCCGGCTGGTCAACCGGAGCGGCACCGCGGACCACACGGCAGCCATGACCGCGCTGCCGCTGCCCGCGGAGCTGGACGGGTACGTATTCAAGGCCAAGTCGCCGAGCTGCGGCATCCGCGCCATCCCCCGGTACCGCGAGGACGGCCAGGCCGCCGATCACGACGGCCGCGGGCTGTACGCGGACCGGGTCACGGCCCGGCACCCGCTGCTGGCGGTGGAGGACGAGGGCCGGCTGAACGACCCGGGGTTGCGGGAGGCGTTCACGGAGCGGATCTTCGCCACGGCGCGGCTGCGCGCGCTGCTATCCGGTTCGTGGGAGCCTCGCGACCTGGTCGCCTTCCACGCCCGGCACAAGCTGCAGATGCTGGCGCACGACCCGGCCAGGTACCGGGAGGCGGGCCGGATCGTGGCCGCGGCCGGATCGGGATCGCGGGATGAGACCGCGCTGGCTTACCGGGACGTTTTCCGGGCCGCGATGGCCGGGCCGGCCACCCGCGGGCGCAACGCCAACGCGCTGCTGCACGCCTACAGCCGGATCGGCCGGGACCTGGACCAGCCGCGGCGCGAGGATCTGGTGGCCCGGATCGACGCCTACCGGCGCGGGCAGGAGCCGCTCAGCGTCCCGGTCGCGCTGCTGGCCCACTACGCCAGCGCCGGCGACCTGCCCTGGCTGGCCGACCAGACCTACCTGCGGCCGTTCCCCGCCGAGCTGCGGCTGCGGCACTCCATCCAGGTGCCGTAAGGGGTCCAGGCGCCCTGAGGGTCCAGGCGCGCCGAGGTTCAGGCGCCGTGGGGGTCCAGGCGCCGTGAAGGTGCGCCGGAAGGGACGGACAAACACGGCAAACTATTTCGTATCCACGCAATTACTAAAAGTTAAGAAACGCGTGTGCCGGGCGGGTTATGGTCGCACTGTACTGAAGCGGCTGAATCGCCCGGCAGGACCGCCTATCCACGCCAGCGGCGAAGGAGGACGACCGCCCGTTACGCGGGCGGGGACAAAGGGGGGAGAGCAAACGGCGGTGAGCATGCCTCCGCTCAAAGTCAAGATCAAGCGGGACGGCCGGGTGGTCATCGTGGCTGTCAGCGGGGAGCTGGATATCGCCTCTGCCCCGGCCCTGACCGAACGGGCCGGGCGTGCCCTGGAGATCCCGGCGGAGCAGGTGGTGCTGGACCTGTCCGGGCTGACGTTCATTGACTGCGCGGGCGGCCGGGCGCTGACCGCCCTGGCCGGCGCAGCGCCGCCCGGCTGTCCGGTGGTGATGCGCGGCGCCAGCCACCGGGTCCGCAAGGTTCTTGCCATCGTCGGCGCGCCGGCGGATCCGACCGGAGCATCAGAGCCGACCGAGGGGGTGGAGCCGACCGGAGCGCCGGAGGCGGTCGAGGGGGTGGAGCAGCATGGTTCGCGGGCCAGGGAGCGGAATACCCGGCTCCTGCAGGAGGCCCAGGTCCTGGTGTCCTGGGCCGAGCAGGCGTGCCTCGACAGCAAGAACGCGATCTCCCGGGCCCGCGCGACCCGCACCGCACTGACCCGCCGCCGGGCACTAGCCCAGGACGACGCCGCTTTAACAGGGGACGGCGCCGCCTTGACCAGGGATGGCGCCATCGTAAGACGGGACGGCGCTGCCTAGCACCGGGACGGCGCCACCGAGCTCGTCAGTCCCAGTGCTTCATCGGGCCCTGCGCCAGCTCGGGCTGGTCATACTCGTCGTGCCAGTTCCACCAGTTGTAGGGCGGTGTCTGAGGATAGCCCTCAGGTGAGTCTTCCCAGGTCTCCTGCCGGCCGAGTGCGGTCAGGTCGAGGTAGCTCCAGGTACTGCCCAGCGCCTCGTCGCCGCGGTTGTTGACGAAGTAGGTGCGGAACACCCGGTCCCCGTCATGGAAGAACGCGTTCGTGCCGTGGTACTCGTCGACGCCGAAGTCCTTGTCCCAGTCGCCGGTGAGCGTGTACCAGGGCATGGTCCAGCCCATCCGGGCCTTCAGCCGCTCGATGTCGGGCTGCGGGGCGCGCGAGGCGTAGGCGAAGGTGGTGTCGCGGGCGTTCAGGTGGACGGGATCAGCGACCTGATCGGCCATCATGGAGCAGCCGTGGCAGGCGTGATCGGGCCAGCCCATCACGCCGGGCTCGAAGAAGGCCCGGTAGATGACCAGCTGACGGCGGCCCTCGAACAGATCGAGCAGGCTCACCCGGCCCGCGGGCCCGTCGAACGCGTACTCCTTCTCCACCGCCACCCACGGCATCCGGCGCCGCTGCGCGGCCATCGCGTCCCGGGCCCGGGTCAGTTCCTTCTCCTTGACCAGCAGCTGCTGGCGCGCCGCCTCCCATTCCTGCGGCGTGACGATCGGTGGGGTCTTCATGACGGTTCCTGCCTTTCAATGACTTCTGCCGTGCGGTCGAGGTGGTCCTGGAGCGCGGCCAGCGGGCCGTCCCAGTCGCGGGCCAGCGCGGCCAGGAACTGCTGGGCCACCTGCATCGGGGCTGAACGCAGCCGGTAGCGCACCCGGCGGCGCTCCCCCGGTTCGGCCATTACCAGGCCGGCGTCGGCCAGCAGGCCCAGGTGCTTGGCTATCGCCTGCCGCGTGATGGGCAGGCGGCCGGCCAGGTCGGTAGCCGTCGCGGGCCCCCCGGAAGCCAGCGCGGCCAGGATGGCACGCCGGGTCGGGTCGGCCAGGGCGGCGAAGACCTGCTCCGCGATGGCCTCGATGTCAGGAGGCATCGAGGTCAGGCGGCATCCAGGTAGCCGGCCAGCTCGCCCAGCTCGCTGCCCCAGCCCTGCACGTGCTCGTCGTACTCCTTGCCGTAGACGTCGTCGGGCAGCTGGGCGAATCCGGTCTCGACCACCGTCAGCCGCGTGCTCGCACCGGACGGTTCCAGCGTGAACTCGACATAGGTGCGGCGCGGGTCGTCTTCTGGCAGCCCGTGCATCTGCCAGGTGAAGCCGAACACCACCGGCTCCTCCACCCGTTCCACCCGCATGTTGACGGTGAGACCGCCGGTCCACCGCATCTGGGCGGCGCCGCCCGGACGCAGGTCAATGGCGGCGCCATCGTTGCCGAACCAGGTACCCAGTCCCTCTGGGGTGGTCAGGGCGGCCCAGACCGCCGCCGGCGGGTGGGCGAACTCCACGGTCCGCTCGATCCGATCAGGAAATCCCATGACAGCCTCCCGTAAGTAGCAACCGAACAGTTGCGACTGTATAGCAACCGATCAGTTGCGTCAATTGGGTGGCCGGGCGCCCGGGGTTAACCGGGCGGGGTGCCTCCTGGGCGGGAGCGGAAAGAACCCGCTGGTGCGGTTCACATAGTCGGCGTACTTGGGGCGGGAGGCGGTCATCCGGCGGTCGGTCATGGCCGCGCCAGTTCCGCGGGTCAGGATGTAGGTCATCAGGATCGGTGCGACCACGAAGGCGATCTCGATCACCGAGCCGATCGAGATCAGGAACAGGCCCCACCACATGCAGAAGTCGCCGAAGTAGTTCGGGTGCCGGGTGTAGTGCCACAGGCCGCGGTCCATGATCATGCCCTGGTGCGCCGGGTTGGCCTTGAACCGGTAGAGCTGCCAGTCGCCGACCGACTCGAAGACGAAGCCGGCCGCCCAGACCAGCGCGCCGATGACCACCAGCGGGCCGGCCGGGGCCCGCTCCAGCATGCCGGCCGAAATGGGAAGGCAGGCCACGAAGAGCAGCACGCCCTGGAGCAAATACACCGACCGCAACGCGTACAGGTTCGGGTTCGGTTTAGCCTTGGCCAGCATGTCCGCATAGCGCGGGTCCTCGGGCTTGCCGTGGTTGCGCCAGCCGATGTAGATCGCCAGCCGCAGGCCCCAGATCACCGCGGCGGCCGCCAGCGTGTACCGGCGCGCGGGCTGGCCGTACCCGATCGAGCTGACCAGGGCCACGACGGCGGCCAGGGCGATGCCCAGGCCCCAGGCGGTGTCCACCACGCTGTGCTTGCCAGCCCCCCGCTTGCCAGCCCCCTGTTTGCCAGCCCTGAGCGCGATTACAAAGGTGACGCCCAGCATGACGGCCAGCCCGGCCGCGACACAGCCCAGCGTCACGCCGAACGGCCCGGCGGGCAGCCCGCTCACCGCTCCGGCCTGACGGCGAGGATCTGGTCCACGCCCATCCGGCCCTCCTCGAAGGCGAGCGCGCCGCCGGCCAGGTACAGCCGCCAGACCCGCACCTGCTCGGGGGTGAGGAGCTTTTCCACCTCGGGCAGATGGCGCTCGAAGTTGTCCAGCCAGGCCCGGATGGTGCGGACGTAGTGCTCGCGCATGGCCTGCACGCCGATGACCTCGAAGCCGGCCTTCTCGACCAGGGCGATGGTCTCCCCCACCGGGCGCATGGTCATGTCCGGGGTGATGTAGGACTCGATGAACGGGCCGCCACCCGGGGCGCGGGCGCCGCGGGACATCTGCTGGATGAGCAGCCGCCCGCCCGGGCGGAGCCGCCGGAACAGCGACCGGCAGAATCGCGGGTAGTTGGCGGCGCCGACGTGCTCGCCCATCTCGATCGAGGCGGCCGCGTCATACCGGCCCTCCAGCGGGTCCCGGTAGTCCTGGATCTTCACCTCGGCCCGCTCCCCCAGGCCCAGGCCGCGGATCCGCTCCCGGACGTAGCCGCCCTGTTCGCCCGACAGGGTCACGCCGGTCACCGTGGCCCGGTGGTCACGGGCCGCGTGCACGGTCAGCGAGCCCCAGCCGCAGCCCATGTCCAGCAGCCGCTGGCCGTGGGCCAGGCCGAGCTTGGTGCAGATCATCTCCAGCTTGTCCCGCTGGGCGTCGGCCAGCGTGTAGCCCGGCCGGTCGCTGGTCCAGTAGGCGCACGAGTAGGCCATGGACGAGTCCATGATGAGCTGATAGAACGCGGCGGTCACGTCGTAGTGCCCGGCGATCACCGCCCGGTCCCGCGCCCGGCTGTGCAGCCGCCCGGAGAGCCTGAGCTCACAGTCCGGCGGAGCCGGCGGCGGCCACGGTGACCGCAGCAGGTCAAGCCGGGCCGCGGCGCGCAATGCCGCCAGGGCTATCCAGATCTGCGGGATGAGGGGAACCGAGGGCGTTCGGCTGTTATGGGGCTTTGACCTGACCGCCGTCCACACCCGGCGCAGGCCGTCGGTGAGGTCACCCTCCACCTCCAGATCGCCGCTGATGTAGGCGCGCGCCAGGCCCAGCTCGCCTGGCCGCCACAGCATGCGCGCCACGGCCCGGGGTGTCTTCGCGATCAGCACCGGGGCGTTGGCCGGGCCGGCCTCGCTGCCGTCCCAGGCGCGCAGCCGGACCGGCAGGTCCAGCCCTGAGTGCGTCCTGACCACGTCCGCGATGAGCCCGGCGGCGCCCCCGGTCTTCGGGCCGGTCATATCCGGGCCAGGGTGAGCTGGCTGACGCCGATGTAGCCGGCCCGGAAGCCGGCCTCGGAGTAACTGAGGTAAAAGTTCCACATCCGCTTGAACACCTCGTCGAACCCCAGCCGGCTGACTTCTTCGGAACGGGCTGCGAATTGCTCCCGCCAGATCCTCAGCGTCTCGGCGTAGTGGGCGCCGAAGTCCTCCCGTTCGGTGATGTGCAGCCAGGACGATCTGGCCAGGCTGTCGCCGATCCCGGTGACCGAGGGCAGCAGGCCGCCGGGGAAGATGTACTTGTGGATCCAGGTGTAGGTACGCCGGGTGGCCAGCATCCGCTCGTGGCCCATGGTGATGGTCTGCAGCCCGATCCGGCCGCCTGGGGCCAGGTGCTGGTCCAGGGCCGTGAAGTAGGCGTCCCAGTAGCGTTCGCCGACCGCCTCGAGCATCTCCACCGAGCAGATCGCGTCGAACCGGCCCTCGATGTCGCGGTAGTCGCGCAGGCCGACATGGACCCGGTCGGCCAGGCCGGCGTCGGCGATCCGGCGCCGGGCCAGTTCGGCCTGCTCGCGCGAGATCGTGATCGAGAGCACGTCGGCGCCGCGGCGGCCAGCCCGCAGGGCCAGCTCGCCCCAGCCGGTGCCGATCTCCAGCACCTTGACGCCGGGACCCACCCCGGCCCGGTCGAGCAGCCGGTCGATCTTGCGCCGCTGCGCGTCGGGCAGCCCGGCGGCGCTGGCCACCGGGACGCCGTCCGGGCCGGTGCCGAACAGGGCGCTTGAGTAGGTCATGGTCTCGTCGAGGAACAGCGCGAACAGGTCGTTGGACAGGTCGTAGTGCCGCTGGATGTTGCGCTGGGCGCCGCTGACGGTCTGGTCGTCGGCCACGGGCTGGCGGCGCACGGCCAGCCCGCGCAGGGTCTGCAGCCAGGACGGGATCAGTTCGGTGGCGTGCGCGGCAAACACGGTGAGCAGCCCGGTCAGGTCGGCGCAGTCCCAGTCCCCGGCCATGTAGGCCTCGCCGAACCCGATCAGGCCGCTAGCCCCGAACCGGCGGAAGAACTCGCGGGGGCGATGCAGGACCATGACCGGGGCATTCGGGCCGCCGGCGCCATGCATCTTGCCGTCCGGGGTGGCGACCCGGATCGGCAGCCGGGTCACGGCATTGGAGAACAGCGCCCGGGCGATGGCGGCGCGGGCGGGTGAGCCGGCCGCTGCGGCCACGTCGGGCCAGCGGTCTGAGTCGATGGTCACCGGCGCGGTGGCCGGCCTGCTAGTTGTGCTGGTCACTGGCTATACCCCTTCCTGGGGCTGGTGAGCCGGACGCGGTGCTGGCCGCAGGCCGCGCAGGTAGAGCTTGATTCCCTGCCAGCGGATCCGGGCCGACACAATCGCCGTGGATGCCGGATGCCGCACGGCCGCCTTCAGCAGGGCCCCCCGGGTGGCCGGGACGGCGCGGCCGCGGACCCCGGCGGTGAACGACGTGCCGTCCGGGCGGCCGAGTGTCATGTTGAGTGCAAGCCCGCGGTTGGGGTTCGTGCCCAGCCCGGGCTCGGGCAGGCTCATCCGGTAGCTCCCGTCGACGGCGTAGAACGGCGAGACGTAGAACTCCTTGGCCACCTGGGCCCGGCCGCGGTCGTCGGTGTGCAGCAGGTAGGCGTGCCGCTGGCCGTAGGTGTTGTGCACCTCGGCTACCACGCAGGCCAGCGTGCCGTCGGCCCCGTGGCACCAGTAGACGGTCAGCGGGTTGAACACATAGCCGAGCACGCGGCCGTGGGCGAGCATGGTGATCCGGCCGCCTTCGGTGTCGACGCCGCGGGTCTTCAGGAAGTGATCGATGTTGGCCCGGATGCTGCTGTCCGGGTCGCCGAGGTGGTCGCTGGCCCGGAAGTCCGCCAGCCACCGCAGCCCGGGACCGAACCGGGGCAGGTGGTCGAGGTCGACGAACCACAGGTAGGTGCCGTAGGTGAACACGTTGCGAAGCGGGGACGTCCGGGCGTGGGTGATCTGGCAGTCGTAGAGGCGGGCCCCGTCGGTCACCAGGTACCTCCGAGCGCACGGGCCGCCGCGGCTCCCGACCGGCAGCCGTCCTCGTGGAACCCCCAGCCGTGGTAGGCCCCGGCGAACGCGGTGACGCCGTTGTTCAGCGCAGGCAGGCGGCGCTGGGCCGCCACCGACGCCGGGGTGTAGGCGGGGTGCTCGTAGTCCATCCGGTCGATGACCCGAGCGGGGTCCACCCGATCCTGACCGTTGAGCGTAACGATGTAATGCTGATCCGCGGGCAGGGACTGCAGCCGGTTCATGTGATAGCTGATCCGGGTGACGCCGCCCGGACGGCAGCTTGCGAGCTCGTAGTTCCAGGAGGCGCGGACGCCGGGGCTCTTCGGGAGCAGGCGGACGTCGGTGTGCAGCAGGCCCGGGTTCGGGGCGTAGGCGAAGGCGCCGAGGACCTGCTGTTCCTCGGCGGTCGGGTTCTCCAGCATGCGCAGGGCCGTGCCGGGGTGGGTGGCGATCACCACCGCGTCGAACCGGTGTGTCTCGCCGCCGGCGTCGAGGATCTCGGTGCCGTCGGGGTGCCGGCGGACGGAGCGGACCGGGGTGGCCAGCCGGACCTCGTGCATTCGCTTGGCTATCCGCTCCACGTAGCTGCGGGAGCCGCCGGTCACGGTGCGCCAGGACGGCGAGCCGGTGAC
>JBAPYC010001060.1:0-4642 GCA_049284535.1 Streptosporangiaceae bacterium | reverse complement strand
CGACGGCGGCGAGGATGGCCTCGATAGCAGCAGCGGGGTGGGACACCATCGACACGTGCGATCCAGCGACCTCGGTGATGGTTGAGCCTGCCCGTTCTGCCATTCTGCGTTGCGTGGCCGGGGGGATGACCCGGTCCTCGGTTCCGATCACGGTCCAGCTCGGTATGGTCTTCCAGGCCGTGGTCTCCGTCCCCGCGGTATTCGCGCCGAGGGTGATCGGACGCTGGCTCGCGGCGATCAGCCAGCGGTCCGCCTCGGGGAGGTCCTGCGCGAAGGACTCGTGGACGGTCGACGGCTTGAGGAACGCCTCGGCGTCACCTTCCGGGGCGCCGGGGTAACCGACGATGTCGAAGACGGCGCTCGGGTCGGGTATGTCGAACGCGGAGCCGGAGCCGCCCAGGAGCTGGAAGACGGTCTCGCCGACCTCGGGGATGAACGCGTCGACATACACGAGCGCCTTGACGTCGCCACCGGCCGCGCCGGCGTTCGTGATCACCACTCCTCCGTAGGAATGGCCGACCAGGACGACGGGACCAGTCGTGCGCTGCGCCAGAAATGACGCGAGGTAGGCGGCGTCTCCCGCCACCCCACGCAGGAGGTTGGGCGGGGTGAGGACGGTGAAGTCCTGGCTCTGGAGTTCGCTCGATACGGCGTTCCAGCTGGATCCGTCGGCCCATGCCCCGTGCACAAGAACGATCGTCGGCTTCGGCATGCCGCTCCCCTCTAAGGTCCGATAACGGCACGATCTCACACGAAACGTATAACCACCATCTGTCATCCAGGCGGAGGCGGGCTGCCCGGCCGAGAACATCTGTCCATGGGCGGCTTTTCGGAAATCCGCCCGTTCTGGCCGGAGGAGAGCTGAACGGAGGAGAGCTGCTCAGAACCGGTTAGCGGGGGTGGGACCCCTATCGTTCAGCACCAGACAGTCCTTTTCCTGCGCGGGAGCCGTCGCTGACGGATCCGAACACGTCCGTTTCGTTCAATCCTGGGGCAGGAGCATCCGCCCATAATGGCGGCATGACTTCGGAATCCTGGCACATCAGCGAGCGCATCGGCCGTTCCGCAGGCGAGGTATATGCCTATGCCTCGAACCCGGCCAATCTGGCCCGATGGGCCCCGGGACTGGGGAACTCCGTTGAGCAGGTCGACGGGCAATGGTTTGTCGACACCCCGACGGAACGCGTCCGCTTCGCCTTTGCCCCGCGGAACGACCTCGGGGTGCTCGATCATTACCTCACGCTGAGTTCGGGTGAGGTCATTTACGTCCCGATGAGGGTGATCGCGGACGGGAGCGGCTCCGAGGTGGTGTTCACGGTCCGCCGCGGTCCGGGCATCACCGACGATGAGTTCAAAGCGGACGGCTGTGCGGTGGCCGCCGACCTGGCCAGGCTCAGGCGCATCCTCGAGGAGTAATGGGTCGGAGAAAGGAGCTGTTCCAGCGCTCCCGACGGTGCCAGCGCCAACATCGGGACCTCACCGATTCATGCACCATTTTGCTACCATAGTGGTATGGCTATGACACTCCGTTTGCCCCCAGAGATCGAGGACCAGCTCAAGCAGGTGGCCGAGATTGAACACCGCAGCCTGCAGCAGACAGTCCTGGTGGCGATCGAGGAGTATCTGTCCTTGCGAGAGACCGCTGAGATTCTCGCCGATCCGGCAGCGCTCAGAGGGCTGGCCGAAGCGCGTGAGTCCGAGCAGGCTGGAGACGTTATCTATGGGGCCGAAGCGGCACGCGCGCTGCTAGCCGAGCGCAAGCATTGAGCGACGACCCTTACGAACTCGGACTGACCCGCCCGGCGAGGCGCGCGATTTCCGAACTCCTTCCGGAGGAAGCAGCCGCCGCTGCTGTGGAATTTATCATCGGCCCGCTCGTGGAGGCTCCTCACCGCGTCGGAAAGCCTCTTCGAGGCAAGCTGGCTGGGTTCCATAGCGCACGCCTCGGTACCCAGTGGCGCGTCCTTTACCGGATCGACGAATCCAAGCGTGTTGTCATCGTGCAAGACATACAGCATCGCGGCACCGCCTACCGTCACCGGTAACAGCCCGAGATCACGGCCGGACTCAAAGCACCACGCCGGTCAGCGGGCGGCTTGCACTATTGCTCTTGTCATTCCGATATCAAAGTGATATCATATTATTTAGGTGGTCGGATAGCCGACACCACAGCTGAACGGGAAGCACCCCGATGAACGCACAAAATGACAACACCCCTCCCAGCTCGACCACGACCCGATGGCGCTGGGGCACGCCCCCGCGATCCGGCCTGCAACTCATAATCTCGCCATGGGAATACCGCCACCTCCGTGGCTTCGCAAACGTGCGCGTCGTCTCTGGCACCGTGCTGGTTGGCCTCGGCGCCGTTACGCTCGTCGGGGGTTCGTTTACAGCGAAGGCTGCCGCGTGGGCAGCGGCGTTCCTGGCAATAGCAGCGGCGAACTACTCGTTCGCCGCCTGGGAGCTGGCTATCGCTCGTTCCGCAGCTGCCCGGACCTGAGCCTGCGGTCGCTAAACGATGGAGAGTCACCGAGCTGAGGCTCACCCCGGATGACAGGTCGGCCCACCGGCCTGACCGTTGCTCCTGCGACGCAGGATCCTCCAGGTGGACACCACAGCCCGACGTGGGTATAGCAGCAGCCCGGCGGACACGTTCGGCGCAGCTGCCCGCTGGATTGAGATCCCCGGACGGCCCAGCGCCCGTCAAGCTCCTCTCGCGCTCGAATCGCGGCCGGGGCATATGTCATCGCATATCTTGGTTTCAGGTTCGCTCGCGATGAGCCACCGATGTGCGGTGAGGCGGTCGATGTGGCGGTCACGGAGCACCTGGATCATTTCCAGCGCAAGCATCCGTGGGCGGGCTTCCCGCTCGCGGTGATCTACAAGTACTTCGACGACTTCGGTACCTATCTGGCCGCGGTACTCACCTATTACGGGTTCGTTTCGCTGTTCCCGCTGCTGCTGCTGGTCTCGACGATCCTGGGCTTCGTGTTGTCAGGTGACCCAAGGCTGCAGCAAGAGGTGCTCACATCGGCGCTGCACCAGTTTCCGGTGATCGGCGGGGATCTGGCCCGGCCGAAGCACCTCGGCGGCGGCCCGGTCGGCCTCGTGGTGGGAATCGCCGGATCCCTCTACGGCGGGCTGGGAGTGGCCCAGGCCTTTCAGTATGCGAACAACACCGTATGGGGTGTGCCGCGCAACAACCGGCCAAACCCCTTCAGGGCCCGCGGCCGCAGCCTGGTCCTGCTGGCCATTGCCGGGCTGGCCTTCCTGGGCACGACCGCTTTGTCTATCGCGGGCGGCGGCGGAGCTGGGGTGCTCGGGATAGCCGGACGGTCCGTGGCGCTGACAGCGTCCGTGGCGATCAACATCGCCCTGGCCATCTTCGCGTTCCGGTTCGCGTCGGCCCGGCGGCTATCCGTGCGTGACGTCGTGGCGGGCGCGACAGCCGCGGCGGTGATCTGGCAGCTGCTGCAGTCGTTCGGCGTTGTCTACGTCCGGCACGTGGTCGAGCGCGCCAGCGCCACGAACGCGGTATTCGCCCTCGTCCTCGGCTTGCTCGCGTTCCTTTACATCACCGCCACGGCTGTCCTGCTCTGTCTGGAGATCAACGTGGTGCACGTGGCCCGGCTGCATCCCAGATCGCTGCTTACTCCCTTCACCGACAACGTCACCCTGACGGCCGGCGACCGGCGCGCGTACTCCCGTCAGGCCAAAGCCCAGCGCAGCAAGGGCTTCCAGCGCGTCGAGGTCAACTTTGACCCGCCGGCACCTGAACCGGCTGACGAGGATCCCGGCCCTCAGCAAGCTCACCGGGACCTGCCTGGCCCAGGTGCGGATTAAGAGATGGCTTAATCGTGGCTCGTGGGCACAGGCACGCAGAGTTAGAGTCGCGTGTACGCGCGACACGGCTGAAGGGACGCTCGTCATGGATGCAGAACGCGCAGAGGCGCTGGAAGTACTCAAAGACGTTTGGCGCGCCCAGGCGCAGACCGCCGCCGACCTCGATGACAGCTGCGAGTCGCACTGCAAGAAGATGACCGATGCCGGGGTCGGCTTCGACGACTACGCCGCCGGGGACGAGACGGACCGGATGGCGGCGTGGCGCGCCAGGCTGGAACGCGAGGGCAAGCTCGGCACCGCAGGCAGCCTGCGCGACCTCGTCCTGCGGCCGGCCGAGGCCGCCGCCGACACCAGCCGCTGACCACGGACTGACCCGGACGCCCGGTGGAGTACCCAGGAACCGTCGCCGAACTCACCCGGCACCTGCGGGACGGCGGGTACCTCGCCGACCGCGGGCTCGCCACCACCTTGCTCCTGTCGCTTTCGCTGCGCAGACCCGTGCTACTGGAAGGCGAGGTCGGCGTCGGCAAGACGGAGGTCGCGAAGGTCCTGGCCGCCGTCTTCGGGCGCAAGCTGATCCGGTTGCAGTGCTACGAGGGCATCAGCACCAGCCAGGCGCTGTACGAGTGGGACTACGCCCGCCAGATGCTGCAGATCAGGGCGCTGTCGGCCGCCCAGGCGAGCGAGGCGGCCCAGGCGGCCGACGCGCCGTCCATCGACCAGCTCTTCGGGCCGAAGTTCCTGCTGGAGCGGCCGCTGCTGGAGGCGGTCAGGCAGGGCGACCGGGCGGTCCTGCTGA
>JBAPYC010001059.1:0-10740 GCA_049284535.1 Streptosporangiaceae bacterium | reverse complement strand
GCCCGGGCCTGAGGCTTGGATGCAGGGAATTACCCCGCCCGAGGGCAGGGGTCATCTACCAGGTGCACGAGTCACACGCTTCCACATGTAACTGGGTTATGAGCCATACGACGTGCGTCTCAGCTGTCTCGGACAGTCTCTGGTCACCGCGTTGACCTCGGCCGACCTGCGGCGTGAAGTCGTACCCGGCCTTCTGTATCTCTGCCGTCTCAGCCTGTCCCGCTGTGTCCGGTTTACAGATCGGTATACAGAACCGATTCTCGACCTGCGGATTTCTGCGCTTCCAGGGGGCGAGAACGCGCGCTCTGGCCTGTTGGTTCATTCCGTCACCGTCGGCCGCCGTCACGGCACCCGCACGTGGAGCGGGCCAGAGCCAGAACCGGCGGTTTTACAGCCGCCGCAGCTCAGGTCGGTCTATGGTCTGTGGCCTGCGGTGACTCTCGCGGGATCGATCGACGGCGATGTTGCATCTCACGTATATCCCGCGCAGCGAGGATTGGGCTCAGAAGTTGGACTATCAGCTTGGGAATCTGAGCAATTCGGGCTTCTTTATGGCCTGACCTCCGGGGCGGACTGTCCGTGAGTGACCGTGAGAGGCCTCTCGCCATGGGTGTAATGGCCCGCTGCCTTGTCTGGGCTGGGTGCCGATGGGCCGGGTCGGGCCGAGTTCGTCGACGAGGTGGTGGTTGCCGAGCACGGGCGGCCCGTGCGAAGGTATCGTGGCGACGCATCCGAACGTCCGGAGGTGGCCATGCCTGAAGATGGGGACGATCCAGGTGGTGCGCTTCTTCAGCTGGTGAATGGCTACCAGATTACGCAGGCTATCCATGTTGCGGTGATGCTTGGACTGGCGGATTATGTCACCAGTGAGCCCCGGCCGCTGGAGGACGTAGCCGACGAGGTGGGCGTTGATCGGAGTGCGCTCTACCGTCTGGTGCGAGCCCTCTCTACGGTCGGTGTTTTCGAGGAAAGGGAACCCGGCCATTTCTGCGCTACGCCCATGTCCGAACTCTTGCGCCGGGATCATCCCCGGTCGGTGGCGGGGTGGCCCGCGTTTGTGGGCCGTCCCTACCATTGGGCGACCTGGGGTGACCTGCTCGCCACGGTGACCACCGGTGAGAACGCCATGGTGCGCCGCTACGGTAAAGATGTCTGGCAGTACCGTGCGACGCGGCCTGAGGAAACAGAGATCTTCAATGCCGCCATGTCGGCTCTGTCGCGGCGGGTGGCTTCGGCTATCGCGGCTGCGTATGACTTCAGCCAGTTCTCTATGATCGCCGACATCGGCGGCGCTGATGGTTCCTTGCTGGCTGGAATCCTGGGCGTGCACCCGCGCCCGCGCGGAATCGTCTTTGACTTGCCCCATGTCGTTGCCGGTGCCCGGGCAGTACTCCAAGCGGCAGGTCTGCAGGACCGCTGCACGACGGCGGCCGGAAGCTACCTAGATGCTGTGCTGTCAGATGCCGACGCATACATTGTCAAGTCAGTCCTCATGGACCACTCCGGCGACGAGTGCAGGCACATCTTGCAGAACATCCGCCGCGCGATGCATCCGAGCAGCAGGCTGCTGGTGATCGAGCAAGTCGTCGGTCGCGGCACCGATACCAGGGGACCTGCGTTCTCAGACCTCAACATGCTGGTCACAACGGGTGGCCGCCTCAGACTATGGGAAGAATGGGCAACCCTGATCACATCGGCAGGCCTCACCGTAGGAGAGGTCATCGCCACCGTTTCGCCCTTCAGCATCATCGAAGCGTCCATTGCGGCCCAGGGGTGAGCCCCGCTAGAGCGAGGGAGCGCGTGATGATGATGGCGGGAAGGAGCGGAACCAGGTCGCTGACTTGACGGCGATGGCGGCCGGGTCGTCGGTGGAGCGGTGCCGTAGCACGACCGTCCGTTTTTCAGGCGTAGCGGCCGAGCTGTTCAGATGATCAGATCCGAGCGTGGCTGCATGCTGGCGTGTGTTCGTGGCGGGGGTTGGCTGGCGCCCGTTGCTGTCAGTCGTGCCGTGTAGCGTCGTGACCGCGCGCTGCGCTGCCCGGCCTGATGGTGCGCGGTCCCTGGCGTGCAGAGCTTCGTGCTGCCAGGTAGAATCCGATCACTATAAGACAGACGGTCTGCGGATAGGCTACGACTCGTTCAATTCCTCCTTCGCCGAGGCCAAGGTCGTGACTGCTGGCGTAAGCCACCAGGCCAAGAAACGCCGTCACTCCCGAAAGAAAAAAGTACACGCGCAGAAGTGCTGGCATCTTAAGGGAAAGTGCCAGGATAATGAGCGAAGCATTTCCCAGCACGAAAGGGATAGCTGCACCTAGGCCGTGTAGCGTCGACACGCTATTTTCCGGAAAAAATCCTACCATTATGACGCCCAGTCCGGATATGGTCATCGCGGCGAAGCCCGCTTTTGAGGCACGGCCATTTGCGAAATAGCGGGAGACGAGCACGGATCCCAGCGTCATGGTAATGCCCAGCATAACAAACGACGCGTTCATAAAGTTGTGGAGCGGCGAGCAAACGTACCGTCCGTTCCAGGTGCCGCAGGCGGTGTTCCCCAGATCGCTAATCGTATCGCGAGACAGGTTATAAGGTGGCCTCCATTGCAGCGCTACAAAGAGCTGGACGGCAAAATACTGAACACTTGTCACATAAAGAATTGGCCCGAGCTTTGGGTAATGCGCAGAATGCTGATGCGCCCAGCGGCATGATTTCACCAGCACAGTGGGTACCTGGCGTCGGGGCTGCTTGACCACGTTGCCGTCCAGCTGCATAAACCAAGTGTGGAGGCACGAGCCAGCCTCCGGCCATGAGGGAAACCCCCGAGTTAACCCTGAAGCCACCCTCTAACCGCGCCCACGACCTGCTGCGCTCCAATGGACTCAACCTGCCAGCCCGCGACCCGCCGTTGAGAAGGTCGGTTTGCGCAGCGGGTCAGCCTGCCTATTCGCAGGTGAGCCGGTGTACCGGGCTGTCCGTGAGTGACCGTGATTCCCGGCATTGACCGGCCGATCAGGCATGCAACGGGCACGGCCTCTTCGTCCCGAACTAGCGGCGCCGCTGGGCGTTTGTCCGCGGTCCCAGCTAACGCAGGGTATGGACGGTAGCTCGTGTTTGTCGCTGTCAGGGTGCGTTGCTGTCTTTGCTGCTGTATCGGCTCGCCGCCCGTCTCGTTGCTTGACCCGGCGAGGTGGGCAGTGCGGGCTCGCCGACCTTCCGTTTTTCAGGCCGGACATATGACCAGTTGGCGCGGATCGTGCGAGCGTTACGCGCTGTCGCCGGTCGCTGCTGTTAGCCGGTGGTCGCTGCTGTTGCTGTCACGGTTGCTGCCGGGCGCGGTCAGGGAAACGGATGTCCGACCGTGACCGGTACTCTGCCGCCTGCCCGGACGTACCATGGCTGTCATCTCCGAGGAGGTACTCATGCAGGGTTCTGCGGCCCCGGGTGGTGCCGAGCGGGTTGCGCGTCACGCGGAACGCCCGGGATTCCGGATCTCAGAGCTGCGGATGAGCCCCGCGCAGCAGGTCCACTGGCACTACCACACCACCATCCAGGATACCTTCTATGTCCTCGACGGCAGCGTGCGGATCACC
Organism: Streptosporangiaceae bacterium; assembly: GCA_049284535.1. Lineage (GTDB taxonomy): Bacteria > Actinomycetota > Actinomycetes > Streptosporangiales > Streptosporangiaceae > Palsa-504. The sequence goes on along the minus strand of JBAPYC010001059.1, from coordinate 7,153 downwards.
TTGCGCGATCCCGATGAACAGGTAGAACTCCACCCGGGCGAGAGCTGGGGACCGGTCCGCCCAGGGCGCCCGCATCTGGTAACGAACAGCAGTGACGAAAGCGCCACGTTCCTCGCGCTTCAAGGGATAGGCGACTGGGATCACATACCCCTTGCCTAAGCGAAATTCGGGTATGGGAGGACGGCTGACGGTAACGAAGTGAGACCGCCGGCAAGAAGACCGCTGCTGCGGGACCGAAGGGCCTGACCTGGCGGGCGCTCGGAGGGACTCGAACCTCCAACCTTCAGATCCGTAGGAGTGAACGGGCCGTCCGGCGCTGTCCGCGGCGGCCCGTGCGCTGGGCCGACATTCCAGTGTTGTCCACGCTGGACAGACGTTGTCTAGCGATGGCAGCAGTAGCAGACGGCTGGACGTGGTCGGGTATGTCTCCTGTATACACGTGGTCAGCTGAGTAGCCGGCCTGCGCGGCCGGCCTGCGCGGGCCGCCCGCACGGGCCGGCCGCGCGGGGTCAGCGCAGGCGAGGCGCTGTTAGCCGGGCCAGGCTTTCGTCCTTGTGCTGCCGCTCGTCGCAGCCGATCTGGCGGACCAGGTCGGCGATGCTGGCGAAGCGGCCGTAGCCGGCGGTCTCGGGACAGTCCCACGGCTTGGTCTCCAGCTCGGAATGCGCGGCTACGAAGGCCATGTACTCGTGCTCGGCGTGGTCCTCGAAGTCGGCGTTCAGCCGGTAGCTGGCCGCCGGGACGATCAGGAACAGCAGCCAGGACAGCAGGTAGTACACGGTCGCGACGACCTGCGGCAGGAGCCGGTAACGCAGCCAGCCGTGCCCCGTTCCCTCCCGGGCGGCGAGCTCGCTCATGATCAGCAGGTGCCACTCCTCGTTGTCCTGCTGACCACGGGACTCCTCGAGCCGGTCGTGGACGCGGCGGGCCAGGCCGAGGTCGCGGTAGACCCGGCCGATGGCCAGGTAGGCGATCCGTTCCCACGACTGGTAGGGCACCCGGGCGATGAGCTCCAGCACCTGGTATTTCGCGAAGGAGCCGGAACGGCCGTAGATGGGGTCCATGCCTTTGGTGAGAAGCCGGGTCGCCAAGCCGTACCGGCGCCGCGGCGTGCGCAGGGTGGCGGCCTGCGCCTGGCGCAGCCGCATGCTGTAGGCCCGCTCTTCGGCCTGGATGACGTCGGGATGGATTGCGGTGTTCATGCTGGTTTCCCCTTCAGTGGCGAGAGTTCTCGCCGTGCCCTCGTTTCACAGCCGGGATCTGGCTGCATGCCATCAATCCTGCGCGGTTGGGCAGCTCGGAGTCGTCGGCTAAACGGCCCTTCTCGCCTACCCGGGCGGCACAGCCGACCGGCCGGCTCCTACTCCAGCTAACGTAGGCGGGACCGCGCCGAGCCGTCCCTTGTCGCAGTGCGGAAGGGCCGCCAGGCAGTACGGCGCCCTAGTGCGCGGTGACGATGAACCTGTGGTGCTGATCGGTACCAGGCCGGGCCTGACGGCGGCCGAGCGGTCTACTACGCCTGCGATGCCCGCTGGGTGATGTGGCTGCTGCAGCGGTCGCTGCTGGTCCTGGCTGACGGCCCGGTGGCCGGCGCGGTGGCAATGCACGAGCCGGCGGCCATCGTGACGGTCCATCCGCTCATTGGGGGCGCGGCGGACCAGGCCCGATACCAGCCAAGGCTGCGACGGACGCCCAACGGCCCGGCCCGCCGCGTCCGGCCACGAGCCTTAGGCAACGAACGCAGCTCCCGGCCCCACGTAGGCCGGACCTGAACGGCGGTCAGCAGCCATCGCAGCCGTCCGCCGTTTGCGCAGGCTGAAACGGCGCCTGCCGGCTTGAGGCGGATGCGGAATGTCGCGGTTGTCGGGCGGCGCGTACGGGTCTCTTTAGTGCTGAGGGGTCATGTGATCGGGGGCAGCACCTGGCGCGTGGTGAGTATGGTCCGGAACGGGTCGCCTCGCTCGGTCAGCCGCCGGGGGAAGTCCCGGATGGTGAAGGAGCCGGGCCGTAGCGAGGGGTCGTCGAGTTCGTCCCACTCGATCGGCGCCGATACCGGCGCGCCTGGGGCCGCGCGCGGGCTGTAGGGCGCGACCAGGGTCTTGTTACTGACGTTCTGGGTGTAGTCGAGCCGGGCCAGGCCGCCGCGGTCACGCACCTTCCATTCCCAGCTGACCAGCTCGGGGACGGCGGCGCCCACGGCGCTGGAAAGCTGCCTGGTCCAGCTGCGAGTGTCATCGAAGCTGGGGCCGCGGGCGATGGGGATCCAGATCTGGATCCCCCGCCGTCCAGTGAGCTTGGGCTGGCCGGCCACGCCGAGGTGCTGCAGCGCGATGCGGTGCAGCCGGGCGAGCACAAGCACATCGTCCCAGGAGGTGGCCGGGCCGGGATCGATATCGATCAGGGCATAGGTGGGCAGGTCCGGCTGGTCGGTACAGGAGGTCCAGGCGTGCCACTCCAGGGCGCCGAAGTTGGCCGCCCACACCAGCGTGGCGGGCTCGTCGACGACCAGGTAGGTGCTGGTCTCCCCCGGGTCGGCGTCAGGGTTGTCCCAGCGCGAGATCCACTCCGGGGCATGACTGGGCAGCTGCTTGTGCCAGAACCCGGGGGTGTCGGCGCCCCCCGGGAACCGGTGCATGTTAAGGGCGCGGCCGGCCAGATAAGGCAGCACCACGGAAGAGATGCAAGCGGCGTAGCGGATGAATTCCCGCTTGATCACTGGCGGCTGCCCGTCAGCGGCGGGAAAAAGCACCTTATCCAGGTTCGTCAGCCGCAGCTGCCGGCCGGAGACCTCCCAGACGCCGCCGGACCCGAGGCTGTCCAGCACCTCAAGCTCATCATCGGACGGGCCACCGGCCGCGACGGTGCCGTCGATCGCCACGCTCGCCTGCGCAGGCGGCAGATCCGAGCGCCAGACCCGCCGGGGATCGGCCTTGACCTCGTCATTGGTCCGCCCGCTGATCACCGACCGGGGGTAATCCGCCGGATCCCAGCCCTCGACGGCGTACTGATCGCGTTTATGCACCAGCAGCCACTGGTCCTTGCCGGACCGGTCGCGGCTGCGCCGTATCAGGACCAGGCGGCCACGGAGCTTGCGGCCGTGCACGTCCGCGTGCAGCTCGCCGGCCGCGACGGCCGCTGCTGCGTCGTCGGTTCCATGCGGCTCCCAGGTGCCGTGGTCCCACACGATCACGTCGCCGCCACCGTAGTGCCCGGCTGGGATAACGCCCTCAAAGTCCAGGTATTCGATGGGATGGTCCTCAACGTGCACGGCAGTGCGTTTCACCCCAGGATCAAGGGTCGGTCCCTTCGGCACAGCCCAGCTCGCCAGCACGCCTCCGATTTCGAACCGGACGTCATAGTGCGGCCGCCGGGCCCGGTGCAGCTGCACCACGAACCGCGGAGCGCTGCCGTCCGGGCGCTCGCCTTGGGACTCCGGCATGCCAGGCGGCTCTGGCGTGCGGGCGAAGTCCCGCTTGCGCTGGTACGGCGCCAGCTTCCACGAGCTGGGTACCGCGTCCCGGCGGCTGCCCGGAGCCATAATGGGTCGGCCTCCTTCCCGTGCCGCTACAGCGGGAGATCACCATGAACGCGCCCGGTAAACATCCCGACGATCCGTGCTGGAGCGCATATTCGCGCCGCGCATGAAATCCATGCTGGCGAACCCAGGCGGCTCGACACCCACACGCGCGCACGCCGCTTCGCCTGAGCCGGCCACACACCGTGCATGTCAGCGCCCGTCTGCGAGCCGACTTCAGCACGGCGAACAGTTCTAGCCAAAGCCTAAGAAGCCATCGACCTGCCCGAACGACGCGCCGACCGCTCCGGGCCCGACTTCCTGGAGTGACACCTCGACGAGATCCCAGAGGGGCCTGGCACTGTGACGTCGTCGCTTCCTGCCGTCAGACCGCCCCGTTGATGACCGCGTAGGACGATCCCACCGTCGAGCCTCGTCCGCTGGTGTCGATCTTGAAGCGGGCCCAGCCGTTGTTGCCGAAGTTGAACCCCTCCTCCATGTAGGTCGGCCAGCCGTTGTGCCAGGTCCCGCACCAGGTCACCGGGGTCCCGGAGGATGAGCACGAGTGCCAGTTGTTCCATGCGCCTGCGCCGGCGATCACCGTGACGCCGAAGTCGTCTACCACCCACCAGCCGGTGCAGGCCTGGGTCGAGCAGGCCTGGAGCCAGCCGGTCAGGTAGGTGCCCGACGACGTCGTGACGGTGCGGGCCAGGAGCGTGACCGACGTGTCGTGGGCGGGCAGGCGGTAGGCGGTCAGACCGTCACAGGACATGCCCGGCTGGTGGAGGTGGTCTCGGAGCTGCGCGCACTGGGCCGGCGTGACGGCGCGGCCGGACGTTGTCCCGCCGAGGGTCCGCGTCGCCACCGGGACGAAGGCCAGGACGGCGCAGGCCAGGCTGATTACCGCGATGAGCGCCCTTTTCATGGAAATCCTCATGGAATGCCCCTTCTGCCGGACGACACGGCACGAATGATGGCACCCGGGCGCTCCCATGAGCAGGCGAACCAGACCGGAACCGGAGATGGTAAGCCGGCGGTTAGATTTGCGCAGGCGGGCCGGCGGCCATGCTTCATAGGCACGCGCTTCATGGCCTTCCTTCGCCGGCACGCCTGGCTGCCGGCCGGCTCGGCTGATACTGGGGCCTGGATGACAGCAGCGGGCGGGTTAACCTGGGCATCACCTGTTCTGGCGATGGTGCGCGTGATCCTGCGGCGGGAAACTGAGCAGAGGATCTGCGACAGGAGAGCAGCCATGCGCTGGCCCGAAGGATTCATGTGGGGAACCGGAGCCTCGTCGACCCAGACCGAAGGCGCGGCGCCGGCCTCGGACTGGTGGGACTGGGAGCGGTCCGGGGCCGCGCCGCTATCCGGGGATGGGAACGGGTTCGCCGTCCGCTACGCCGAGGATTTCGGGCTCCTCGCCGGTCTCGGGCTGCGCCACCACCGGCTCTCGATCGAGTGGGCCCGGCTCGAACCCGAGCCCGGCCGTCACGATGCGGCGGCCATCGCCCACTACCGCGACGTCCTTCAGGCCGCGCTGGACGCCGGGGTCCAACCGTGGGTGTGCCTGCACCACTTCACGCTGCCGCGATGGTTCGCGCAGGCCGGCGGTTTCCTGGCCGGACGCAACCGGGTAGACGCCTGGGCCCGGCATGTCGAGTTCGTCGCCGAGACGTTCGGCGACCTGGCCGCGGGCTGGCAGCCGGTCAACGAGACGAACTACTACGCGTTCGCCGCCTACCTGGGCCTCGGCTGGCCACCAGGCCATAACGACTTCGCCGAGTGCGCGCAGGTGTCCCAGGCGATGCAGCTGGCCACCGCCGAAGCCGCCGTGCGGCTCAAGCAGACCGGGGCGCCGGTGGCGTCGATCTTCGGCCTGTCCGGCATTCAGGCCCTGGACGATACCCCGGAGACCAGGCGGCTGGCCAGCATGCTCGATGCCCTCAACTGGCGCGCGGGCCTCGATCTGTTCCGCGAGGGAGTGCTGCGTGTTCCCGGTCTGGAACCGGTCGAGCGGCCGGACCTGGCCGGCTCATTCGACCTGATCGGCTTCTCCTTCTACTCGGCGACCGGGGTCCGCGAAGGTGCCCGGGTCCCGTACCCGCCCGGTGCGCCGGTATCACCGCTGGGGTACGGCATCTGGGCCGACGGCCTGGGCGATGTGCTCGACCGGCTGGACGAGATGATCCCGGGGACGCCGCTGCTGGTGGCCGAGTACGGCATCGGCACCAGCGACGACGGCCAGCGCGCCGCCTACCTCGAGCGCGGCCTGCAGGTGACCAGCGATGCCATCGCCCGCGGGATCGATGTGCGGGGCCTGTTCCACTGGACCGCCGTCGACAACTACGAATGGCTGCACGGCTACGACGTTCAGTTCGGCATCATCGACCGCGACCGTAACATCCGCCCCAGCGCCCGGGTGCTCCAGCGCGAGGCGACCGCATGAGAGGTGTCAGCCGGGCCGACGCGGCGGTAGGCCGTCCCCGCGCCAAAGCGGCCGGCAGCACGAAGCCCGTCCCGGCTGCTGACTCGCCGGCTGCTGACTCGCCGGCTGCTGACTCGCCGGCTGCTGACTCGCCGGCTGCTGACTCGCCGGCTGCTGACTCGCCGGCTGCGGGCTTGACCGTGCCGTAATACAGGTTGAGCTTGCCAATGGGGCTCCTCGCAGTCCGGGCAGGCACCGAGGACGATCCCAGCCTAGCCCGAGTTTCCGGGATAAGTTGATCTTGGGAGTGTTTCCGCAGGCTGGATGGGGTGCTTGAGGGCGCGGCGCCTATGACCTAACTGCGTGGTGCCCAGCGTTCCAGGCCGAAGATCTCGTGTAGTGCCTGCTGGCTGCCGGTGAGTTCGGTGGTCATCCGGCGGGCTTTGGGCCGTCCGCCGGCGGAGGGGTATATGAGCACGGTCTCGCCGATGGCGGCGAGCTGGGCGAGCAGTTCGCGGACGGACAGATCCAGCCCGGCGTGGCGGGCGCGGCGGCGCATGAGGTGGGCGATCTGAAGGGCGAGCACGCAGGTGAAGACGTGGACGCGGATATTGTGCTCTGTCCAGTGGAACATCGGGCTGAAGGAGACCACGTGCGGGTCCTTGAGCTGGCGGAAGGAGGACTCGGCCTCGGACTGGGATCGGTAGCCGGCGATCACCTCGGGCACGGGCCAGTCGTCGTGGCTGGTGATCAGCACGTGCTTGCCGAACAGTTCTTCTTCCAGTGCGGCGCGGGCGGCGGGGTCGACCTGCCAGCTGAGCCGCAGGTCTTTGGGCTGGTCTCCGGTGAGTTGCCAGGTGATGACCCGGCGGACCCAGGGCTTGCGGGTGATCGGCTCGATCTCGGCTGCTGCCTTGTCCCTGCCGCGCCGGGTCTTGCCGCGGGCCAGGGTGGCGGCCAGCTCATCCAGTTTCCGGCCGGCCTTGGCCACGGTGGTGCCGTCGAACCCGCGGGCCTGGGAGGCGTGCAGCTCCGGGGAGTGGGTCAGGATCGCGCGGCGGCCGGCGCCGTAGACCTCGCGGCGGGTGTCATAGGCGGTCAGCCCGCCGAACCGGTCCTTATCCGCCACTGACCGGATACTCGCGGGCAAGGCGGTCAGGTCCGGGCAGTCCGATGCCGGGACCGACCCGACGTAATGCAGGTTCGTGCTGGCC
>JBAPYC010001058.1:0-2466 GCA_049284535.1 Streptosporangiaceae bacterium | reverse complement strand
CTGGCCGCGGTCAGCCGCCGCCTGTTCCGCCCCTGAGCGTCACACCCGCCGCTACAGCACGGGGGGCCAGGGCCGGCCGGCTCACCGGCGCCATTGACCTGCCTGCTGGGTGGGCGGGTGGCGGGTGGAGCTCGCACCGGGCCTGGGGGTCGTTGGGGCTGGGGGTCGTTGGGGCTGGGGGGCGTTGGGGCTAGGTGTCGTTGGGGGTGGCGCCGGCGGAGAGGAGGCGGGCGGCGTCCTGGCCGGGCGGGGCGCCGAACAGGCGGCGATATTCGCGGCTGAACTGGGAGGGGCTGTCGTAACCGACGGCATAGCCGACCGCGGCGACATCGCCCGGAGCCGCGAGCAGTGCGACGCGGGCCCGCTGCAGGCGGAGCTGTTTTTGGTACTGCAAGGGGCTCATCGCGGTGACCGCGCGGAAGTGGCGGTTGAGGGTGGGCACGCTGACGCCGACGTGGGCGGCCAGATCGGCGATGCGGATGGGCTGGTCGAAGTGCTCGGCCAGCCAGCGGACGGCCTGGCCGACGAACCAGACCCAGCTGCCGGGCATGGCAATCCGGCGCACGGTGGCGGCGTGCGGGCCGTTCATCAGCCGCCAGTGGATCTCGCGCTCGGCCGCCGGAGCCAGGACGGCGAAGTCCTCGGGGTGGTCGGCCAGCCGGAGCAAACGGACCACCGCGGGAAGGTGGCCGAGTCCGCTACCATCGCCCAGTTCCGCGGCTGGGCCCCGGTCACCGCGCTCCAGCTGGAGTACTCGCTGCTGGAGCGGACGTCCGAGGGCGAGCTGATCCCGGCCGCGCAGGCTCTGGGCCTCGGCGTGCTGCCGTGGAGCCCGCTGAAGAACGGCTTCCTGTCCGGCAAGTACGCCAGCGGGCGGCCCGCCCCGGCCGACAGCGCCCGGGCCGGGATGCCGGGTCTGTTCGGCGCGCCCGATGAGCACGACTATCAGGTGATCGACGTCGCGCGGGAGATCGCGGCCGAGCTCGAGGTCGGCCCGGCTGCGGTCGCGCTGGCCTGGGTCCAGGGCCGGCCGGGGATCTCGTCCTCGATCATCGGGGCCCGCCGGGTGGACCAGCTCGAGGCCAACCTGGCCGCGTTGGACCTCACGCTGACCGCGGACCAGCGGCACCGGCTGGACGAGGTGGCGGCGCCGCAGCTCGGCTTCCCGGTGGCGGCGAACCGGCTCGCGCCCCTGCTGGAGTTCGGCGGGACCACGGTTGACGGCCAGGCCTGGGAGGAGGTGCCCACGCTGGCCTCCAGTTCGAACCGGTACTGATCCGCGGCCGTAGTTCACAATGGCAGTACCAGGCGGAGAAGACCCGGAAGGCGCCAGTCATGCAGCGGAACACGGACCGGATCCGGGTCTCGCACGCGGGCGCGCTGCCCCGGCCGGAGGAGCTGCAGCGGCTCTTCGACGGCGGCCCAGGGGCCGAGGAAGAGTTCCAGCGGGCGCTGCCCGCGGCGGTGGCCGAGGTGGTGGACCAGCAGGTCACCGCGGGCGTGGACGTAGTCAACGACGGTGAGATCTCCAAGCGCGGGCTGTTCATCGGCTACGTCCGGGACCGGATGGCCGGGTTTGAAGGGCGCCGCTTCCCGCCCGGGGCCTACACGCCGCCGGACGCCGGGGTGCAGGGGCGGGACCGCCGGGACTTCCCCGGCTTCTTCGCCGCCGGGCTGGGCGGGTTCCAGTTCGGCGCCGCGGTCACGCCGCCCCCGACGGCCGGCGGAGAGCAACCCCAGCCCGGCGGGACGACCGCGTACTTCTGCACCGGGCCGCTGGCCTACACCGGCCGCGAGCGAGCCCAGGCCGACATCAGCCGGCTGCAGGCCGCGATGGCCGGGCGCGAGGGGGTCGAGGCGTTCCTGCCCGCCATCACCCCCGGGACCGTCGAGCACTGGCTGCACAACGAGTACTACCCGGACGACGAGTCGTTCCTGTTCGCGGTGGCCGACGTGCTGCACGAGGAGTACGGACCATCACCGACGCGGGGCTGATCCTGCAGGTGGACGACCCGGACCTGCCGGACGGGTGGCAGATGTTCCCGGACATGACCGTGCCGGACTACCGCCGGTACGCGAGCCTGCGGATCGAGGCGCTCAACCACGCGCTGCGCGACCTGCCGGAAGACCAGATCCGGCTGCACATCTGCTGGGGCAGCCACCACGGGCCGCACCGCGACGACATCCCGCTGCGCGACCTGATCGACCTGGTCCTCACCGTTCCGGCCCGCTGTTACTCGTTCGAGGCGGCCAACCCGCGGCACGAGCACGAGTACACGGTGTGGGAGGAGACCAAGCTGCCGGACGGGAAGATGATCATGCCCGGCGTGGTCGGGCACTCCTCGGACATCATCGAGCACCCGGAGCTGGTCGCCCAGCGGCTGATCCGGTTCGCGAACCTGGTCGGCCGGGAGAACGTGATCGCCGGGACCGATTGCGGGCTGGGGGGCCGGGTCGGCCATCCGC
>JBAPYC010001057.1:0-4669 GCA_049284535.1 Streptosporangiaceae bacterium | reverse complement strand
CCACCAACCCGCTCCCGGTCGTCGTGCCGTGCCACCGCGTGGTGCGCTCGGACGGCAGCCTGGGCGGCTACCTGGGTGGCACCGAGGCCAAGCGGACCCTGCTGGACCTGGAGGCGGCGGCGGCCTGACTGGTCTGTCTGGCCTCAGGGCACTGTCCGGCGTCTCTATGTGGCGTCAGGGCGCGGCGGTACCGGCAGCCCGCGCAGCAGCCCCCGTTCGCGCATGTCGGCGTGGCCCAGGTGGTGCAGGCTGAACGCGGTCTGCTGGGCTGTCCAGAAGCCCTGGATGTCCTGGGTCTGGTTGACGGCCTTCTTGGCCAGCTTGAGGGCGAAGGTCGGCTTGGTCGCGATCCGCTCGGCCAGGGCCAGGGTGCGGCTGGCCAGCTCCTCCCGCGGGACCACGTGGTTGACCATGCCGAGCCGCCAGGCGTCCTGCGCGCTCACCCAGTCCCCGGTGAACAGCATCTCCTTGGCCTTGCGGGCGCCGAGTTCCCACGGGTGGGCGAACCACTCCACGCCGTTCACCCCCATGTCCACGGTGATGTCGGCGAACTGGGCGTCCTCGCTGGCGACGATCAGGTCGCAGACCCAGGCCAGCATCAGGCCTCCCGCGATCACCTTGCCCTGGACCTCGGCGATGGTGGGCTTGGGCAGCTCGCGCCAGCGGCGGCACAGGCCGAGGTACACCTGCTCCTCGAACGCCATGTACCCCTCGGCCCCGGGCCGGGCGAATCCGGCCGCGGTGTCGCGCAGCTCGGCACCGACCCCGCCGGTCACGTCGCACGGGTCGGCTAGCCAGCGGGGATAGTCGCGCAGGTCGTGCCCGGAGGAGAACATCGGGTCGGCGCCGGCCAAGATGATGACCTTGACCGCGTCATCGGCCGCCGCCGCGGTCATGGCCTGGTCGATCTCGGCCAGCATCCGCCGGTCCTGGGCGTTCCGGACCTCGGGCCGGTCCATGGTGATGCGGGTGATCGCGCCGTCTGTGAGATGTTCGACGGCGACGCACTCATAGCTGGTCATGCAGCGGCTCCTTTTTCAGCAGAGGGTATCGGCAGGCGCCGCCGGTGGCCGGCGTCAGGAGCCGGTGAGGATGACGAGTTGCTGGGTGGCCCGGGTCATCGCGACGTAACGGTCGACCGTTCCTTCGATGCCTGTGCCGAACGCCGCCGGGTTGATGAGGATGACCAGGTCGAACTCGAGCCCCTTGGACAGTTCAGGGGTCAGCGACGCGACGCGGGACGTCGCGGCGAACCCGGGGTCGCCGATGACGCAGGCGGTCCCGTCGGCGTGTCCGGCGAGCCATGTGCCAAGGATCGATTCCAGCTCCGGGGTAAATCCGTGCACGACGGGGACACCGCTGCTGCGGATGGAGACCGGCACGTTGGCGTCGGGGAGCACGGCCCGGATGACCGGCTCGGCTTCGGCCATGACCTCTTCGGGCGTCCGGTAGTTGATGGTCAGGGAAGCCAGGCTGATCCGGTCGAACCCGAGCCGCTCGAGCCGTTCCTGCCACGACTCTGTGAACCCGTGCCTGGCCTGGGCCCGGTCCCCGACGATGGTGAAGCTCCGCGACGGGCAGCGCAGCAGCAGCATCTGCCACTGCGCGTCGGTCAGTTCCTGCGCCTCGTCCACGACGATGTGCGCGAACGGGCCAGCGAGCTGGTCCGGATCGGTACCGGGCAGGGCGGCCTCATTGACCAGGGCGTCGTGGAAGTCCTCACCGCGCAGCATCGACACCAGACCGCCGCCGTATTCGTCGTCCCCGGCCTCAATCAGGTTGTCGACGACCCGGTCCATCTGCTCACGTTCGGCGGCGACGGCCGCGTCGTGCCGGCGCTGACGCCGGGAGACCTCCGGGTCGCCGAGCCGCTGCCGGGCCGCGTCCAGGAGCGGCAGGTCGGACACCGTCCAGGCCTGGGCGTCGCGCCGCTGCAGCCGCTGGACCTCATCAGGACTGAGCCAGGGAGCGCACAAGCGCAGGTAAGCGGGCACCGACCACAGGTCACCGACGAGATCGGCCGCTTCAAGCAGGGGCCACGACCGGTTGAGAGTCAGGATCAGTTCCCTGTTCTGCAGCAGCGCCTTGCGGAACTCCTCAGCCGGGACGTCGTCGCCACGGGAGTCCATCAGGATCGCGACCAGCGCATCCTGGATCTGGACACGCGCCTCGTTGTGCGGGGTACCGGGTTCTGGTGCCTCGAACGCCTCGGCCCAGTCCGCGGCGCTCAGCCAGATGTCGGACCAGTGGGTCTCGACCGTCATCCCCTTGCCGGGCGGCTTCTCATAGAACCTGACGGCCGCCTCAATCGCCTTCACCAGGTCCGCGGATGACTTCAGGCGGGCCACCTCCGGGTCCGCTTCGGCCGTTGCTGCGGCTCCCTCGGCGACCAGGTCCCGCAGCGTGCAGATCTGCACGCCCTCCTCCCCGAGGCTGGGGAGCACGTCGGAGACGTAGGCCAGGTAGCGCTGGTGCGGACCGACAAACAGCACGCCGCCCCGGCGGTGACCGAGGCGAGGATCGGAGTAGAGCAGGTAGGCGGAACGGTGCAGGGCGACGACGGTCTTCCCGGTACCCGGACCGCCGTCGACCACGAGCGCACCGCGGGACCCCGCGCGGATGATGGCATCCTGGTCGGCCTGGATGGTGCCGAGCACGTCCCGCATCCGCGGCGACCGGCTGCTGCCCAGGCTGGCGATGAAGGCGGACTGGTCGTCGAGCGCAGCGTGCCCCTCGAGGCCGTCCGGGGTAAACACCTCGTCCCAGTAGTCGCTGATCCGGCCGCGGGCCCAGCGGTACCGGCGGCGGCTGGCCAGACCCATCGGGTTGGCATGGGTCGCGCCGAAGAACGGCTCAGCCACGGGGGAACGCCAGTCGACCAGCAGCTGGCGGCCCGCGCTGTCCCGCAGGCCAAGCCGTCCGACGTAGGTGGGCTCGGAGCTGGCTGCGCCGACCATGCGCCCGAGGCACAGGTCCAGACCGAAACGTCGCAGGGTCCGCAGGCGAGCGGTCAGCCGGTGGACCTGCAGGTCACGGTCCATCACCTCCTGGCCTATGCCGCCTTCTTGCTGCCGCTCGGCAGCCAGGCGGCCGGACAGATCGGCGATCGAGCGCTCGAGGCTCTCCGCGATGGCCGCGAAGTGCTTCTCGTCGCCGGCGATCAGCGCCGGGTCGGCCTTGCCGGCGAGGTTGGCTGGAAGGTCGAACGCGCTGGTAGTCAGGCGGCTCACGTCATCGGCTCCGATCTGAGGTCGCCAGCAGCCGTTGCACGCAGAACCCATCCCGCGGGTCCTGGCACCGGCTCGAGGTCATCGCGGCAGGCGCACGCTGCGGGCAGCACATGCATATCGCAACCCCCATTTCCGGCAGGTTCTTGCCCGGCCAGCGATTTCTTGCCCCGGCCAGCGATTATGCGGCACGACCCGGGTCTTGCCGCAAGCCCCCCGGTGCGCTATAGATTGAAAGTGGAGGGGAGTGGGCACTCTCCTTCCATCGGTCCGCTGCGGCCCCGCGGCGCTGGTGAAGCGCCGGGCGCGCCGTGCGGGCGCTTGGGCGAGCTCGGCAGAATCGGGTCCCGTGACCTCACGGAAACCGGCTGCCGCGCGTCTACATGCTATGGCCGGAAAGCTCCCGTTCGAGGCGATCGTCTCCGCGCACGGCGGCACCGTGCTGCGCGTGTGCCGGGCCATCCTGGGCCCGGCCGATGCCGATGACGCCTGGTCGGAGACCTTCCTGTCGGCGCTGAAGGCCTACCCGGAGCTGCCCGCTGACGCCAACATCGAGGCCTGGCTCGTGACCATCGCGCATCGCAAGGCCATCGACGTCACCCGGGCCGCCGCCCGCCGGGCCATCCCGGTGGCCGAGACTCCCGAGCCTTTGGTCCCAGTCGCATCCATGGCTGACGCCTCCGGAGCCCCCGGGCCGGATGAAATCGCCGACCTCACCGCTGCCCTGGCCCGGCTGCCGGCCAAGCAGAAGCAGGCCGTTGCCTATCACTACCTGGGGGGACTGCCCTACGCCGAGGTCGCCGCCATTCTCGGCGGCAGCACAGACGCGGCGCGCCGGGCCGCCGCTGACGGTATCGCCGCCCTGCGCCGCGCCTGGCGCCCGGCCCGGACCTGAGGCCGCGGCGAAGAGCTAGCCGGCGCTGTCCGAGACGCGGCCGCGTCCCGGGCTCTGGGGCCTGGCGAGGTAGCCTGGGAAGGAGGGACGAGATATGACAGAGCGGAAGCCAACAGGGACCAGCTTCGTCTCGTGGATCGACCAGCAGATCATCGAGGCCCAGGCGCGGGGTTCCTTCGACGACCTGCCGGGTGCGGGCAAGCCGATCCCCAACCTGGGCCGCGAAGACGCGGTACAGGCGTGGCTGCGGCAGTACGCGCAGCGGGAAGGCCTGTCGACCGAAGACATGCTGCCGACCTCGCTGCGGCTGCGCAAGCAGGTCGAGCGGCTCCCGGAGACCGTCCGCGAGCTGCGCTCCGAGCGTGAGGTCCGTGCCGTCGTGGCCGAGCTCAACCGGCAGATCGTAGCCGCACGGCGCTTCCCGGATGGCCCGCCAGTGCCGGTGCCGCTCGCCGACGCGGACGCCATGGTGGCTGCCTGGCGGGACAGCCGCCCGCGGCCGCAGGTACCCGCGCGGCAGGCACCCCCGGCGCAGCCTGGGCCGGGC
>JBAPYC010001056.1:0-2452 GCA_049284535.1 Streptosporangiaceae bacterium | reverse complement strand
CGTCCGGGGCGGCCCTGTCCGGGGCAGGGCCATCCGGGGCAGGGCCGTCCGCGGCAGGGCCGTCCGCGGCAGGGCCGTCCGCGGCAGGCGGCGCGGCGTCGCAAATCTCGGCCAGGCGGTTCATGTCCACGATGGTCAGCCGCCGCGAACGCTCGCTGGGCGCGATGATGCCGCGATCCCGCCACGACCGCAGGAACCGGGCCACCGCATCAGTACTCGTCCCGGCCCAGTCCGCGAGTTCCTGATGCGACATCGGCAAGGTGAACGCCGCCGCGGAACCGCCCCGGCGCTGAGCCAGGTCGAACACCAGCCAGGCCAGCCGGCGCTCCGCGCCCGCCCGGTCGCCCGGGAACAGCCGGACCCGGTCTTCTTCCCGGCGCTCGGCCACCTGCCGGTGCAATACCACGACGGCCCGGGGATGGCCGCGCAGGAACTCGGCGAAGCGCTCGGCCGGGACCACCATCGCCGACACCTCGTCCAGCGCGGTCACCGTGGCCGACCGCACGCCGGTGGTCAGGGCGGCCCGCTCCCCCACCACGTCCCCTTGCCCGCGTACCGCGAGGATTTTCTCCCCGGTGCTCTCCCCCGTGCCGCCGCGGACACTGACCTTCACCCAGCCCGAATCGATGATCATCACCTGGGACGTGTCGTCGCCCTCATGGCACAGCACCGCGCCGGCCCGGAAGACCTCCTCTACCCCAGCGGCCGACAGCGCGTCCCGCTCGGGATCGGCCAGCGCGTTCCAGAAGCTCCGCGCGGTGGGCCGCTCCCATCGCACGGCCCCCGCGATCACCGGGACATCCCTGGCCTGGCCATCGTCCGGCTCGCCCGGGCGGCCGCCGACCGCCGGATCGTCCCGCCCCGGACCGCGCGGGCCGGATTCGCTGTCCTTCCTCGGCATGCCCGTTTCCCTCAATGCGCGCTGCTCAAGTGGCGCCGCCGGTTTCAGCCGCGGGAACTATCAGCCCGGAATCGGTAAATTCCCCACCAGACGCTCGTGCCGTCAGTGTACGCAAGTGACATACAGGGCCACTGTCCAGCAAATGGTAAATCCCGGGACCGGACCCAACGCGGATCAGGGGAAATGCGGGCCGCCGTGCCGGCCCGGGTGGCCGGGCCGGCCCCACGAGCTGCCCCCGTGGAACCACCCGCCGGCGTGCATACGGTGCCGCCCCTGGTAGGCGCCCGAGCGATGGCTGGCCGGCGGCGCCGTGTACACCGCGGCCTCCTCGGGTAGCGGCGGCGAGCTTGTGGGCTTGGGCTTGGGCGTGGGCCTGGGCTTAGCTGGGGTAGGCGGCGGGGAAGACACCGCCGGGGCCGAGGGAGCCGATGTGTGCGGCACGGGCCGCGCCGCGGTCGCGCCGGTTGCGCCGGGGTGACTTCCGCCCAGGGTGACGGCCAGCGCGATGGCGCTGCCCGTGACGGCGAGCACCCCCGCGGACGCGGTGGCGCCCGCGACGAAGCTCGTTTCCTCCAGGCGCGCGTTAATCGCGCTGCGGACCCTGCCCACGCGACCACCCCACTCCCGACAAAGCACGATACATCGGCCTCAGCAGGTTAGGGGTGCCGGCGCGCGCCGATCCGGACGGCGGCGGCCAGCCGCGGGCGGCGAGGTCAGGCGCCGGGAGACATCACGGCGTCGCCGCAGTGGTTGCCGGCGACCGGGCGCACCTCGATGGTGCCGTGCCAGGCCGTCGGGTGCTTGCTCGCCACCTCGATGGCCTCGTCCAGGTCGGCGCAGTCGATCACGTCGTAGCCGGCGATCTGCTCCTTGGTCTCGGCGAACGGGCCGTCGCTGAGCAGCAGTTCCCGGCTGCGCACCTGCACCGTGGTGGCGTCGCTGACGTATCGCAGCCGGTCGCCGTGCAGCAGCACGCCCCGGTCCTCCATCTCGGCCAGCCAGGACTCGATCGAGGGGGCGCCGGGCGCGGGTTTCCCGCTGCGGTCGCGCTCTTCATTTTCGTCGATGCAGTGGATCAGCATGTATTTCATGGACGGCCTCCTGGTGTCATCATCTCAACGACGAACGCCGGCGGCCGCAATGGACAGTCACAGGGCAAGGTAGAGCATCATCGAGGTGGTGGGACGGCTGGCGCCGGCCATGGGTTCGGCGGTGAGGACGAGATGGTCGCCTGGCCGCAGCCCGGACGCGACGACCGGGCCGGTCATGTCCTGGCGGGCCGCGGGCAGCATGCCCATGGGCCGGTCCCCGGCCGGCCCGATCAGCCACAGCTCGTAGCCGCGCGAGGCCGGCAGCGCGCGCAGCCCGGTGGCGCTGAACACCAGCGCGGCCCGGGAGCGGGATGCCACCACGGTGACGGAGCCGCCGCCCCGGACCGTCCCGGTCATCATCGTGGCGTCCTGCGCGGTCAGCACGGCGGCGATCTGGCGGCTGCTGTCCTGGGCCCGGCTGAGCTGGTCGTGCATGCTGCCGGCGGAGATGCCGAACACC
>JBAPYC010001055.1:0-6451 GCA_049284535.1 Streptosporangiaceae bacterium | reverse complement strand
GCGCGGTCCTCGCCGCGGCCAGCACCGACGAGTCCGGCCGGTACGTCATCGAGGACCTGCTGCCGGGCAGCTACACCATCGCGCTGAGCGCGCCGGCGTACCAGCCCGCGTCCCTACCGGTGGTGATCACAGACGGGCAGGAGACGGTCCTGGATGCGGAGCTGAGCTCCGGCGCCCGGGTGGAGGGCGCCGCGCGCACCGCGGCGGGTGCCGTGGTCCCCGACGCCCGGGTCACCCTGATCGGCCCGGACGGGAACGTGGCCGGCGTGGCTGCCACGGGCGCGGACGGCACGTACCGGTTCGAGAACCTGCCCGACGGCGAGTACACGGTCGTCGCCAGCGGCTATCCGCCCGCCGCGAGCAGGCTGAGGGTCTCGCCGGGCCAGCCGCACACGCACGACGTCGAGCTGGGTCACCCGGAGTCGTAACTGCCGGGTGAGTAGTCTGGCTACGGCCACCGGAACCTGGCGTCCAGAAGGTATCCTGCAGGTAAGGGGCGGGTGAACCCGGATGCCGCCGGGTCCCAGGTCGTTCCAGGAGCGAGTCGTGGTAACCCGCAGATGTCGGCCCGATACTCGAGGAGACCGTTACTCGTGAGCGAACCGCGCCCGGTTGCCGTCCTGGTCCTCGCCGCCGGCGAGGGAACCCGGATGAAGTCGCGGACCCCGAAGGTGCTGCACTCCTTCTGCGGCCGGAGCATGCTCGGCCACGTCCTCGCGTCGGCCGCCGAGCTCGATCCGGAGCACATGGTGGTCGTGGTCGGGCACACCCGGGACGCGGTCAGCGCCGAGGCGGCCCGGCACTACCCGCGGGTGAGCGTGGTCGTCCAGGAGCGCCAGGCCGGGACCGGTCACGCCGTGCGCATGGTGACCGAGGCGCTCGGCGTCATGGACGGCACCGTGGTAGTGACCTACGGTGACATGCCGCTGCTCCGCGCGCAGACGCTGGCCGCCCTGGTCCGCGAGCACGCCGCCGCCGGCAATGCGGTGACCGTGCTCACCGCCCGGGTACCGGATCCGGCCGGCTACGGGCGGATCATCCGCGACGACGGCGGCTCGCTGGCCGAGATCGTGGAGGATGCCGACGCGACCGCGGCGCAGCGGGCCATCGACGAGATCAACTCCGGCTGCTACGCCTTTGACGGCGCCCTGCTGGCCGACGCGGTCAAGCGAGTCGCCACCGGCAACGCCCAGGGCCAGGAATACCTGACCGACGTCGTCGGGATCCTGCGCGGCGACGGCTATCCGGCCGGGACGGTGCTCGCCGCCGACCCAGCCGAGATCCAGGGCGTGAACGACCGCATCCAGCTGGCCCGGGCCCGCCAGATCTGCAACGAGCGCCTGCTCGAAGACTGGATGCGGGCCGGGGTCACGGTCGCGGACCCCGCCGCCACCTGGGTCGACGTGCAGGTCACACTGGCCCCGGACGTGGAACTGCTTCCCGGCACCCACCTGGAGGGCGCCACCCGGATCGGCGTCGGCGCCCGGATCGGGCCGGACTGCGTCCTCCGCGACACAACGGTGGCGCCGGACGCGACCGTCCTGTACGCCGTCTGTGAGTCTGCGGAAATCGGCGACGGTGCCAGCGTCGGGCCGTTCGCCCGGCTGCGCCCGGGCACCCGGATCGGGCCGGGCGCGCACATCGGCACGTACGTAGAGCTGAAGAACGCCACCGTGGGCGAGGGAGCCAAGGTCCCGCACCTGACCTACGTGGGCGACGCCGACATCGGCGAGCAGTCCAACATCGGCGCGGCCACGGTTTTCGTGAACTACGACGGCGTGGCCAAGCATCACACCACCGTGGGCGACCACGTGCGGATCGGCTCGGACACCATGCTGGTGGCGCCGGTGCGCATCGGCGACGGCGCCTTCACCGCGGCCGGCTCGGTGATCACCGAGGACGTGCCCGCCGGGGCGCTGGGCATCGCCCGCGGCAGGCAGCACAACGCCGAGGGATGGGTGCAGCGGCGGCACCCCGGGTCGCGGCCGGCCGAGGCGGCCGCCCGCGCCCGCCAGGCAGCCGGCGATGATCACGCGGCCCAGGACCAGGCAGCCCTGTACCAGGCAGCCCAGTACCAGGCAGCAGGCCAGGATCAGGCCGGGGGGCAGGACCAGACGGCGGGGCGGACGGAACCCGGGAACGAAGGGGCGTAAGCCAGGTGAGCGACATGGTGCCGTCAGGCGGGAAGAAGATGATGCTCGTCTCCGGCCGGGCCTTCCCCGAGCTGGCCGAGGAGGTGGCCGCCTGCCTGGGCATCGAGCCGACACCGACCAAGCTCTTCGACTTCGCCAACGGCGAGATCTTCGTGCGCTTCATGGACTCGGTCCGGGGCTGTGACGTCTTCGTCCTGCAGAGCCACACGTCGCCCATCAACGAGTGGATCATGGAACAGCTGATCATGGTCGACGCGCTCAAGCGGGCCTCGGCCCGGCGCATCACCGTGGTGGCACCCTTCTTCGGCTACGCGCGGCAGGACAAGAAAAACCGCGGCCGGGAGCCCATCTCGGCCCGGCTCATGTCCGACCTGTTCGCCACCGCGGGCGCCGACCGGCTGATGGCGGTGGACCTGCACACCGCGCAGATCCAGGGCTTCTTCGACGGGCCGGTAGACCATCTGTTCGCGCTGTCCATCCTGGCAACGCACCTGGAGAAGAAGCTCGACCTGAACCAGGTCACGGTGGTCGCGCCGGACGCGGGCCGGGTCCGGGTCTGCGAGCGGTGGACCGACCGGCTCGGCTGCCCGCTGGCCATCATCCACAAGCGGCGCGACCCGGACGTGGCCAACCAGATCCGGATGTTCGAGGTGGTCGGGCAAGTGAAGGGCCGGACCTGCATCCTGGTGGACGACATGATCGACACCGGCGCGACCATCGCCAAGGCCGCGGAGGCCCTGTTCGACCAGGGCGCGGAGCGGGTCATCGCCACGGCCACGCACGGCGTGCTGTCCGGTGCGGCCGTGGACATCCTGAAGAACTCCCGGATCAGCGAGGTCATCATCACCAACACGCTGCCGGTCCCGCAGGAAAAGCGCTTCGACAAGCTCACCGTGCTCTCGATCGCGCCCCTGCTCGCCCGCGCGATCAGCGAGGTCTTCAGCGACGGCTCGGTCACCAGCCTGTTCGACGGCCAGAGCTGATTCCGGCCGGCCCAGGCTTGACCGGGACCGGCCCAGGCTGATCCGGCCGCCGAATCGGCATGCGGGGGCTTTCTCGGCTACACTCAGCACGCGCATTGCAGTTCGGAGACGAGGAGAGAGCACCGTGCCCGAGGTCAAGATCGCCGCCGAGACTCGTGAGGAGTTCGGCAAGGGCGCAGCCCGCCGTAGCCGCCGGGAGGGCCTGGTGCCCGCCGTGCTGTACGGGCACGGTACCGAGACCCGCCACCTGAACCTGCCCGGGCACGCGCTGATGCTCGCGCTCAAGACGCCGAACGTGCTGCTGCGTCTCGAGGGCCTCAAGAACGGCAACGAGATCGCGCTGCCCAAGGCGGTGCAGCGGGATCCGGTCAAGAACATCATCGAGCATGTCGACCTGATCCTGGTCCGCCGCGGCGAGAAGGTCACCGTCGAAGTGCCGATCCAGGTCATTGGCGAGATCGCGCCCGGCGACAGCATGCTGGATCAGCAGCTGGTGCAGATCACGGTCGAGGCCGAGGCCACGAACATCCCGCGTGAGATCAACGTCGATGTCGAGGGCATGGAGCTCGGCGACGCGGTGCACGCCAGCGACCTGAAGCTGCCTGAGGGCACCACCTTGCAGGTGGAGCCGGACACGCTGATCCTGCACGTCATCAACCAGCAGGGCGGCGAGCCGGAGGCCGAGGAGACCGAAGAGGGCGCCGAAGTGCCCGAGTCGGTGGATGCCGAGGCTTCGACGCAGGACAGCGAAGGGGAGTAGGCCGGGCTGTCCGGAGAACGCTGGATCATCGCCGGTCTCGGCAACCCGGGACCGGAGCACGCGGGCAACCGGCACAACGTGGGCCAGATGGTCACCGCTCTGCTGGCCGGCCGGGCCGGCGTGCGGTTCAAGGCGCACCGGTCGGGCAATGACGTGGCCGAGACCCGGATCGGGGATGTGCCCGTCACGCTGGCCCGGCCGCGTGCGTACATGAACCTGTCGGGGCGGCCGGTCGCGGCCCTGGCCGGGTTCTACAAAATCCCGCCGGACCGGCTGGTCGTGGTGCACGACGAGCTGGACATCGCCTACGGGGCCGTGCGGCTGAAGCTGGGTGGCGGGGACAACGGCCACAACGGCCTGCGCTCCATCACCCAGGCGCTCGGCACCCGCGAGTACTACCGGGTCAGGTTCGGCATCGGCCGCCCGCCCGGTCGGATGGACCCGGCGTCGTTCGTGCTGCGGGACTTCTCCGCGGCCGAGCGCAAGGAGCTCCCGTTCTTCGTCGACCGCGCCGCCGACGCCGCCGAAGCCCTGGTCACCAAGGGCCTGGCCGACGCGCAGAACGCCTACCAGACCGATTGACCGGTGTCGCCCGGAACCGATTGACCGGTGTCGCCCGGACAGGTACCCCGGACCGCCTGAGACCCCCGGATTGACGCCCCGAGAACAGCAGAGCCGCCCGCCCCGGAAGAAAGGTCACCCCGATGACCGACGACGACCACCTCCTCGCCCGTGACCTGGCCGGGCAGGCGGGTCAGCGGCTGCTCGAGCTACGGGCCGCGGGCGGCGAGCCGGACCTGCTGCGCAACTCAGGCGACCGGCAATCGCACGAGTTCCTGGTGGCCGAGCTGGCCGCCCGCCGCCCCGGCGACTGGGTGCTCTCCGAGGAGGGCGCCGACAACCCGGCGCGGAATTCGGCCGACCGGGTCTGGATCGTGGACCCGCTCGACGGCACCCGGGAGTTCGGCGAGCCGGGCCGGGCCGACTGGGCCGTGCACGTAGCGCTGTGGGAACGGGGCACCGGCCTGACCGCCGGCGCGGTCGCGCTGCCCGCCCAGGACCAGGTGCTGTCCACCGCGCAACCGCCCCCGGCTCCCGCGGAACACGGACTGGACGAGGCGCCGGCCGGCCCGATCCGGGTGATGGTGAGCCGGACGCGTCCACCCCGCTTCGTTCAGGATATTTCCGGTCTTCTCGATATAGATCTGGTCCCACTCGGGTCGGCCGGCGCTAAGGTGGCCGCCGTGATCTGGGGCGAGGCCGATGCATACATCCACGGCGGAGGGTTTTACGAATGGGACACCGCCGCACCGGTGGCGGTGGCGCACGCCGCCGGATTCCACGCCTCTCGCATTGACGGGTCCGAGCTCGTATATAACCAGGCCGATCTCCTCATGCCGGATATCCTGGTGTGCCGCCCCGCGCTCGCCGCTCCGCTCCTGCAAGCTATCCGGGAAGTCACCAATGCCGCCTGATCGCCAGCATTACCGCCTGTCCCAGCTCGACGTCCTCGAGGCCGAGGCCATCCACATCATGCGCGAGGTCGGGGCCGAGTTCGAGCGTCCCGCGCTGCTGTTCTCCGGCGGCAAGGACTCCATCGTGATGCTGGCCCTGGCCGAGAAGGCGTTCTGGCCGGCCAGGATCCCGTTCCCGGTCATGCACGTGGACACCGGGCATAACTTCTCCGAGGTGCTCGACTACCGCGACCGCCGCGTGGCCGAGCTCGGGGTGCGCCTCATCGTCGCCTCGGTGCAGGAGTCCATCGACGCCGGCCGGGTGACCGAGGAGACCGGGCGGCACGCCAGCCGGAACCGGCTGCAGACGGTGACGTTGCTGGACGCCATCGAGGAGCAGCGGTTCGACGCGCTGTTCGGCGGCGCCCGCCGGGACGAGGAAAAGGCCAGGGCCAAGGAGCGGGTGTTCTCCTTCCGGGACGAGTTCGGCCAGTGGGATCCCAAGAACCAGCGCCCGGAGCTGTGGAACCTGTACAACACCCGGCTGCACCGGGGCGAGCACATCCGGGTGTTCCCGCTGTCGAACTGGACCGAGCTGGACATCTGGGCCTACATCGAGCGGGAGAAGCTGGAGATCCCGTCCATCTACTTCGCGCACGAACGGCAGGTGTTCGAGCGGGACGGCCTGCTGCTGGCCGACAACCCCTTCATCCCCCGGGGCGAGGACGAGCAACTGTTCGCCGCGACCGTGCGGTACCGCACGGTGGGCGACATGACCTGCACGGGGGCGGTGTCCTCCACGGCCGGGACCGTGGCCGAGGTGATCGCCGAGGTGGCCGCGACCCGGATCACCGAACGCGGCCAGACCCGCGCCGACGACCGGGCCAGCGAGGCCGCGATGGAAGACCGCAAGCGCGAGGGGTACTTCTAAATGGACGCTGTTAGCCCGGGGGAGACGACCCCCCGCACCCCCCGGATGGGCGCTGCTGGCTCCGGGGGGACGACCCCCCGCACCCCTCGGATGGACGCTGCTGGCTCCGGGGGGACGACCCCCCGCACCCCCCGGATGGACATTCTGAGGTTCGCCACAGCGGGCTCGGT
>JBAPYC010001054.1:0-6000 GCA_049284535.1 Streptosporangiaceae bacterium | reverse complement strand
CAGGCGCTCGCGCACCAGCCGGTGACCCTCGGCGACCAGCGCCGCGTCCCAGGCCCCGCGGTCCTGCTCGTCGAGGGCGACCAGTTCGCCGCTCGCCGAAACCCGGGCGGTGCGGCGGGCCTCGGTGAGGAGCATCAGCGCCAGCAGGCCGGCCACCTCACCGTCCTCCGGCATGAGGGCACGGATCAGGCGAGTGAGCCGGATCGCCTCGGCGGTCAGGTCGTGGCGTACGGGATCGGTGCCGGGGCCGGTCGCCAGGTAGCCCTCGTTGAAGACGAGGAAGAGGACGGCGAGTACGCCGGAGACGCGTGCCGGGAGATCCTCCGCGGACGGCACCCGATAAGGAATGCGAGCCGCCTTGATCTTGGCCTTCGCGCGGGTGATCCGCTGCCCCACGGTGGTCTCCTGCACCAGGAAGGCACGGGCGATCTCGGGCACGGTCAGACCGCCGACCATGCGTAGCGTCAGCGCCACGCGGGTCTCCATCGCGAGCGCCGGGTGACAGCAGGTGAAAATCAGCCGGAGCCGCTCGTCCTCGATGGCGCCGGGAGGCCCGGGCGGGTCGTCGTCGTACACCATCTGAGCCTCCTTCTGCTTGTCGTCGCGCTTGTTCTCGCGCCGGATCCGGTCGATGGCCTTGCGGTTGGCGGTGGTGGTCAGCCAGGCGCCGGGGTTGGGGGGCACGCCGTCGCCCGGCCAGCGCTGGACGGCGGTCGCGAACGCCTCGGCCGCCGCCTCCTCGGCGATGTCGAGGTCACCGAAACGCCTGGTCAGGGAGGCGACCACTCGCGACCACTCCTCGTGGTGGGCCTGGGTGATCGCCACCCGGAGGTCGACCCCATTCACAGGACCGGCCGCACCTCGACCTTCCGGTTGCAGGCCTTCGACCCCTCGGCGGCGAGCTTGAGCGCCACGTCAAGGTCGGCGGCATCCATGATCCAGAAGCCGGCGAGATACTCTTTCGACTCCACGAAGGGCCCGTCGGTGAATATCGCCTCCTCGCCCCGGTTGTCGATGACGGTGGCCGTGCTGGGCGCCGCGAGGCCGGCGGCGAAGACCCAGTGACCCTCCGCCTGGAGCCGGTCGTTGAACACGTCGATGGCCGCCATCTCATCCGGGGTGGCGAGGCCGGCCGTGTCGTCGATCACGGAAACCAGGTACTGCATCTCGGATCATCTCCCGTGGTTCGGGGCACCCCTCGTAGGCAGCCTCTCACCGCTGCTACGAACACCTCTGCCCCGATCCGACACCTCCTCGCGGATTTCTTTCGAGGACTTTCTGGAGGGCCGTGCAGCCCTCACGCGTCGGCTGCGGAGTAGATCCGGGCGGTCAGGGCGGCGTCGGCCCGGATCTCGTCTTCGTTGGGCGAGACCGCGATGGTCAGGCCCAGCAGGAACGTGAGCGCGCTCGCGCCCAGCAGCAGCGGGAACACGAAGCTCTGCGGCGGCTCCCCGGACATGAGCATCTGACCTCGGCCCGAGTACACCCGCATGGCGGCCATCCCGGTGTAGTGCATGCCGGTGACGGCCGCGCCCATGATGAGGGAGACGCCCGCGGTGGACCACACGCCGCGGATGCGCCGCCCGGCCACCAGCGCCGCCGTGCCCGCCACGATCGCGATCACCACGGACAGCGCGACCAGGCCCACGTTGTAGCGGACGGTGTCCGGCATGCTCATCGCGGCCATGCCCAGGTAGTGCATGCTCGAGACGCCGACGCCAATAATCACGCCGCCGATCAGCACCGGCTGCAGGCCGTTGCCGCCGTAGCCCACGATGAACAGGCCGAAGGCCACCACGATGACCGCGACCAGCAGGCTCGTCAGCGTCATCGGCACGTTGTACATGATCCGCTGTCCCGGTATGGAGAAGCCGAGCATGGCCACGAAGTGCATTACCCAGATGCCGGTGGCCCCGACGGCCACGGCCGCGATCATCAGCCAGACGGCCCTGGTCCACCCGGCGTACGCCCGGGCCCGGGTGAGACAGCGCAAGCCCAGGAACGAGCCCAGGCAGGACATTAAGTAGCCGAGACCAGGGTTTAGCAGGCCGTGCGAGAAGTTATGGACTGGTACTTGCACCATTCATCCCCCAGCACAGTTTTCCGGACCGTTCGGCCAGCGGACTGGGCGCCGAGTTCCCTTCTGGGCGCCTTCTCCGCGAGGCGGAAACCGAACGTATCAGAATGATCACGCAAACGTCATGAAGACGGCCGGAAACAGGCTGCCAGGCGGCCGTACCGGCCGCTTGGCACGCGAAGGGCCGCCGGCGGTACCCCTGCCGCCAGCGGCCCCGCCATCGTGAAGCTATGCGTTCGCGTAGGTCGCCGCCGGACACCTTGGTGCTCCCTGCGTCCGCGAACCAGAGGAATTCGTCGCTGCCGGCCGGGGGTTCTGGTTCTTCGGAATGACGGAAAAGGAAGCTGATTGTCAGGCCGCAATGGCCTGTTGATCGAGAAAATCGGCGAACAGTTACGCCGCGGCGTGCCGGGGCGTATTCCGCCGGTCGCGCCACGGCCGACTCCTGGCCTGGCCCGCGTGACGGCCGGCTGTGTGTCTCGGCCTTCCCTGCTGCGGACCTTGGTGCACCGCCAACTGCCGGATAACAAGCAAAACGGCCGTCGCGCGGACCATGCCCATCCAGGCCCGGCCAAGAAACGCGTATCTACCCCGAAACCGGACAGCCTTAATCCTGCCGCTGACCATGACATATCCTCCCCGTACCTGGCCTTGGCCAGGAAATCATCCGCTCAGCAAATTGCTCGCCGCAGCGGCGCCCCTTCAATATGAAAGACGCAGGATCGCGCGCCTCGGTTTACTTATCCACTGCCCTTTTAGTGGTAGTTACCAATTTGTTTTAAAGGAACCGCCGGATGGAGCTACGCGACTTTAGTACCCGGGTCCAGGCCGAGGCACACACTAAGTCGCGCGTATTAAACCAGCCGCCAGGCGATACCCGGCGACGGGCGTCCGATTACAAGCGATTCGACCGATAAGACGGACGGCGCATTACGCGAATCCATCCCGCTGCACCCTATTTGGCCATGACGATTAATTATTGATAACAGCCGCCGCCCGGGCACTCCGGGCCGCCGGAGCACGCCCCGCGCTGGTATCCGGTTCAGGCGGAAGCGGAGGCGCACTCACCCGGGAAAGCCGGGAGCCCGGCTGAGTCGGTCCAGGACGGCTCTGCGAACGCGCGTAGGCCCGCGCTACCTGGCGTGGTAGCGCGGGCCTGCGGGTTATGGATCGGCTAGCCGCCGATGGTCACAATGACCTGACGGTCTCCGTGGTTCTCAGCCGTGGCGGTGTGGATGCCGGACCGGAAGCCGCGGGAACGTCGGAGGCTTCGGGTTCGGGAACGTCGGAGGCTTGGGGAACGTCGGAGGCTTCGGGTTCGGGAACGTTGGAGGCTTCGGCGGCGGAGGCGGCAGGGTCTTGACAACAGGCTTGCAGACCGGGCCCGGGTGCTTGCCCCTGTAAACGGTTGCGACCCACTCCCACTTCTCGGGGCCCTTTTGCGTCCAGCGCCCGTACTCCTTGGGCGCGCACCAGGTGATGCACCAGTCCTGACCCGGCTTGTTCGGGCCATAAAAGAACTTGTCCTGCGGCGAGAACGGCTTGCACTTGGCGGGCGCCGGATGCGGAGGATGGTATGCGGTCAATGCCGGGCTCCCGCTATGGCCCGCGGGGGGCGGCGTACACGCCATGGCCGCGCTTGCGCCCGCGACGGGGAGGGCTGCTGCAGCTGCGAAGACCAGGCTCCTCAGGGACAGCTTGCGGATATTCATCGGGATACTTTTGCCTCTCGTGACTTTATTTCTCGGGGTGATCGACGGCAGGCGAGGGCGCCCGCCGTCTTGCTCGGGGTTATGTGGCCCGAAGATCTGCTGGCGGCGCTTGGGGATTACGCTGCCGCGTGCTTGGGCACGTGATGGCTCACCAATGAGCGCGTCTTGGCCGAGCCCGCGTGCTTACCCATCGGCTGCCTCTGGCCATCGGATCGCGAATTCAACCGTACGGCTGCGTTCCTGATAGCGGACACAACGGCGGCTGCGGGGGAAACTCCGTTACCCCACGAACTATTAAGTGACGAGTTTTTTGCCTGAATTTGGGCAGCTTTAATTCCATCGCTGACCATGACGTGCCCTCCCAATACCTGGCTACTGCCAGGCCCTCGACCCCCCACGCGGACCACTTCAACAGTGCTGTCCGCCTTACATGATGAGAGACGCGATGCACGGAAAGGCGGTTTACGTTGTATTCAGATAATTACTCAGCGTAACTTGCAGATAGCCCGGCCTATTCGCAATAGATCTTGGATTGGCTGGTTACCGCAGTTCAGAAGGGCGGGGGACGGACGCGAACTCGGGGCAATTCATGATCGTTTTTCGCTCAGCCGGTCGTATTCGGCCCGATTCGACCGGCAATTTTCCCTAGCCCTGCTGGCTCGATCTGAAGGAGTTTGCCCTATTTGCCACTCAGATATCGTTAAGGTAACGGCGGCGGGGGTGACACAGAGTTTCCGGACTCGGCGGTGCCGAGCAGGCCGGGCCGGCGCCCGATGCGGGCCACATGAGCCCGGATTGGCACTGTGACCGGCTGCCGTTGACGCCGACCATGGCTAGCGAGCCCTGCACCCGGAGGTACAGCAGCCATGCGGCAGTTTCCCGCCAGCCCGATCACAGCACTGGTCGACGGCTCGCCCCGGTACAACCTGGGCGAGAGTTACGGCCCCCATCTGACGGTGGCCGACCTCCTCGGGCCGGGCGAGCTGACCGGACTGGTCGGGATGAGCCTCGGCTACGCCAGCTCGGCCGGCGATGCCGGGCTGCGCGCGCAGGTCGCCGGGCGGGTTGGCATCGGCGCCGATCAGGTCCTGATCACCAGCGGGGCGGCCGCCGCGCTGTTCCTGCTGGGGCTGGTACACGGCGACGGCGAGGTCCTCGTCGGCCGCCCCTGCTTTCCGCCTGTGCTGGATGCCCTCCGGGGCGCCGGCGCCCGGGTCGTCACGGTGCAGGGACGGTTCGACGATGGCTACCGCATCGACCTGGACGCGTTCGAGCACGGGCTCTGCGCGGACACGCGGCTGGCGATGTTCGCCTCACCCCAGAGCCCGGCCGGCGTGACGATCACCCGCAGCGAGGTGGACGGGATGCTCGCGGCCATGGACCGCCGCTGCCCGCAAGCGGTCCTGCTGATCGACGAGACCTACCGGGAAGCGGCCTACGGAGACGCTGCGCCCGCGGCCAGCTTCGCCGGGTACTCGGCCCGGGTACTCACCTGCGCCTCGCTGTCGAAGGCCTACGGCGCTCCCGGACTGCGCATCGGCTGGCTCACCGTCCCCCAGGCCGGGCTGCGCGAGCAGCTGCGGCTCGCGAAGTTCAATTCCTCGGTCGGCTGCGGCATCATCGATGAGTTCCTGGCTAGCCGGGTACTCGCCCGGGCGGATCAGGTGCTCATCGCCCGCGGCGAGCTCATGGCCGGGGCCCGCGGCACGGTCGAACGCTGGGTCGCCGGGACCGCCGGGCGGCTGCAGTGGCTGCGGCCCGAGGCCGGCGCATTCTGCTGCGTCCGGCTGAACCCGGACGTGTTCGGCCCGCAGGACGTGCGCCGGTTCCACGACCGGCTGGCCGCCGAGCGGACCGCCGTCGCGCCGGGCCCGTGGTTCGGCGACAGCGCGCACGTGCTGCGGCTCGGCCTGGCCTACGAGCCGGCTCAGCGTCTGGCGCAGGGCCTCGACGTCATCGCCGGCGCGCTGCCGCACTGAGACGGCTGTAAGCCACTGAGACGCTGTAGGCCACTGAGACGCTGTAAGCCACTGAGACGCTGTAGGCCACTGAGCGGCGGCATTCCGCGAGCCCGTTCGGCCCAATGGGCGGGCGAGGGGCCGGCCTCCGGCTTTCCGCCGGCGCCGGGCGCTACGGCGTTTTCTTCGGCGTTCCGGGCGAGCGCGGCGGGCGGACCTTGGCCTTGCGGTCGTGGGCCTTTCGGGCCGCCGC
>JBAPYC010001053.1:0-3792 GCA_049284535.1 Streptosporangiaceae bacterium | reverse complement strand
GATGACCCGCCAGGACTCGACCGCGAAGTACTCGCGGCGCTGGCCGAGCTCGTCCCGCAGCAGCAGCTCGAAGCTGGCGTCGGCGGCCTCGAAGGTGTAGCCGCGGGCCTCCAGCTCCTTGACCCGGTCGGTGACCCGGCCGATGGCCTCCCGGTCGCCGGACAGGTCGTAGCCGAGCTCGCGGCCCTTGAGCTCGACCGAGGCGCGGCCGGCCATGTCCGAGACCAGCATGCGCATGTCGTTGCCGACCAGGGCCGGGTCGATGTGCTGGTACAGCATCGGGTCGACCTTGATCGCCGAGGCGTGCAGGCCGGCCTTGTGCGCGAAGGCGGACAGGCCCACGTAGGGCTGGTGGGTGTCCGGGGCCACGTTGGTGACCTCGCTGATGGCGTGGGCGATCCGGCTCATGTCCTGCAGGCCGCCGGCCGGGACCACCTCGCGGCCCTTCTTGAGCTGCAGCCCGGCGACCACGCTGAACAGGTTGGCGTTGCCGGCCCGCTCCCCGTACCCGTTGGCCGTGCCCTGCACGTGGGTCACGCCCGCGTCCACCGCGACCAGCGTGTTGGCGACCCCGCAGGCGGTGTCGTCGTGGCAATGGATACCCAGCCGCGAGCCGGTCGCGTCAGCCACTGCGCGGACGGTGTCACCGAGCTCGTTCGGCATCATGCCGCCGTTGGTGTCGCAGAGGGCCACCAGGGACGCCCCGGCGGCCGCCGCCGTGCGCACCACCTCCAGCGCGTAGGCCGGGTTGGATTTGTAGCCGTCGAAGAAGTGCTCGGCGTCCAGGAAGACCCGCTGGCCGTTTTCGCGCAGGTGGGTGATCGTGTCGGCGATCATGGCCAGGTTCTCGTCCAGCGTGGTGCGCAGGGCGAGTTGGACGTGCCGGTCGTGACTCTTAGCTACCAGAGTCACGACCGGCGCGCCCGATTCGCGCAGGGCGGCGACCTGGGGGTCGTTGGCCGCCTTCACACCGGGCCGGCGGGTCGCGCCGAACGCGGCTAGCTGCGCGTGCTTGAGGTCCAGTTCGGTGGTGGCACGGCGGAAGAACTCGGTGTCCTTCGGGATCGCGCCCGGCCAGCCGCCCTCGATGAAACCGACGCCGAGCCCGTCCAGCTGCCGCGCGATGACGAGCTTGTCCGCGACGGTGAGGTTGAGTCCCTCCTGCTGAGCGCCGTCTCGCAGGGTCGTGTCGTAGACGTGGAAGCTGTCGTCGAGCATCTGGTTCTCCAGGGATCTGGCCAAGGTTTGTGGTTTGTGCGGGCCGCGGCAAACGCTGCAAACAAAAAGACCCCTCGCGAATACACGAGAGGTCTGCGCGCCGACGGACCGGGTTCTGATCCGGCTCTAGAGCTGGTGCCCTAGGTGTCGACGCGCCAGCCGATAATGATGCGGCCGAAGGTCACGCAGACAGTGTGCCACATCCGTTCGGCCCTTTGTGCATCTATCTCAGGATGTGAGATGGGGCGCGGCTGTCGTACTTGCGGAAGGCGGGGACGGCCAGCGCCAGGCCACGATGGCCACGATCACGCCAGGGCCGGGAACAGCGCCCGCGGGTAGGCGGACAGCACCGCGTCAATATCGACCACGAACGTCATCAACAGCACCGGCCGGGCCGCATCCAGCCCGTACGTCAGCCCGAAGCCGCTCAGGCTCACCGCCACCCCCGCCAGCAACGGCCCCACGATGATCGCGACCTGCGTGCCGGTCTAGTCCAGCGTGTTGGCCGCAGTCAGCCGGGCGGCCGGGACCACCTGCGGGATAACCGCCATCCGGGTCGGCGCATCCACCGCACTGGCGCCCGCCTGGACCACGACACACGCGTACAGGACTCCCAGGCTGTCCAGGCCGGCTATCGCCTGGGCCAGCAGCGTCACACTGGCCGCCATCATCACGGCCGACGTAGCGAACAGCAGCTGCGCCGGTCCACCGCGTCAGCGATAGCGCCGCCGTACAGGCCGAAGGCCACCAGCGGAACCAGGCCCGCGAACCCCACCTGCCCGACGGCCAGCGACGAGTGCGTGAGGTCATAGGCCTGCAAGGGCACGGCGACCGCCGTGACCTGCGAGCCGACGCGCGAAATGCCCAGTCCCACGAACAGCCGCCGACATGACGGCGACTCCCGCAGCGGGCTGAGATCCGCGGCGCCCCGGCGGACAGCCTGCCCCCAACGCCGGCAGTCTTCACCGGTTCAGGCAGCGTGGCCTAACAGACCTTGTGAACCCAGTTGAAGGGATCGGGGTTGTGACCGTACTGGAGCCCGATGAGCTGCTCGCGCAGGCGCATGGTCACCGGGCCGGCGCCGCCATCGGCCACGGTCCACTCGGCTGACCTGCCCTTGACCCGGCCGACCGGGGTGATCACGGCCGCGGTGCCGCAGGCGAACACCTCGGTCAGCTCGCCCGAGGCGCACTGGGCCTGCCACTGGTCGGTCGAGATCGTGTCCTCGACCACCTTCACGCCCAGTTCCGGCGCCAGCTTGAGCAGCGAGTCGCGGGTGATGCCGGGCAGCAGCGTCCCGGTCAGCGGCGGCGTCATGATCACCGGCTGATCGCCGTCGCGTCTGCCATCGCGGCCGCCGTCGCCGCCATCACGGCCGTCGCCGCCGCCGAAGACGAAGAACAGGTTCATCCCGCCCATCTCCTCCACCCAGCGGTGCTCCGCGGCGTCGAGCCAGACCACCTGGTCACAGCCCCGGTCCACGGCCTGCTGCTGGGCCACGAAGGCGGCCGCGTAGTTGCCGCCGGTCTTGACCCCGCCGGTGCCGCCGGGCGCGGCCCGGGTGTAGTCCTCGGACAGCCAGACCGTGACCGGCTTGACCCCGCTGGGGAAGTAGGGCCCGGCGGGCGAGGCAATGACGCAGAACAGGTATTCGTTGCTCGGGGAGTTGACGCCGAGCCCGCGCTGGGTGGCGATCATGAACGGCCGCAGGTACAGGCTCTTCCCCTCGCCCGCGGGCACCCACTCGCGGTCCTGGGTGACCAGCAGTTCCAGCGCCCGGATGAAGGTCTCCTCGGGCAGTTCCGGCATGGCCATCCGGCGCGCGGAGGCGTTGAACCGGGTCGCGTTGGCGTCCGGCCGGAACATGGTGATCGACCCGTTGACCTGGCGGTACGCCTTGAGGCCCTCGAAGAATTCCTGGGAGTAATGGAACACCGAGGTGGCCGGGTCCAAGGTGAACGGCCCGTACGGCTCGAGACGGCCGTCGTGCCAGCCGCGTTCGGCTGACCACCGCAGCGTGATCATGTGATCGGTGAACAGCTGGCCGAACGCCGGCGCACGCAGCAGTTCGTCGCGCTCGGCGTCGGGCAGCGGGTGGCTGGAGGGGCGGATATCAAACTCAATCATGGCGTAACTTCCTCCTCGCCCAGCGTGGGCGAACATCAACGCTAGCCGGTGACACCAGGGTCTCACCAGGCCCAGGGTGGACGGTACGGCCGGGGCCGCGCCCGCGTGGCAGGCGGGGCGGCACCCGGCGCAGCCGGCGCGATGCCTGCCCGGGCTGCCTGGCTGGGGTCACCTGCCGGCAATCCGGCAGGCAAGAACGCCAGCCGGTTCAGCCGGATACTCGCTCGGCGATGTCGTCGCCGACCTCGACGGTGGTGCGCGCCGCCCAGGCGCCCTGGCGCTCGACCAGGTCGTCGGCGACGGCCTGCTCGATCCGGGCTGCCTCGGCGGAAAGCCCGAGGTGCTCGCACAGCATGGCCGCGGACAAGATGGCCGCGGTCGGGTCGGCCTTGCTCTGCCCGGCGATGTCCGGCGCGCTGCCGTGCACCGGCTCGAACATGCTGGGTG
>JBAPYC010001052.1:0-8863 GCA_049284535.1 Streptosporangiaceae bacterium | reverse complement strand
GGTACGGCCTGAGTCAGCTCGCTGGTTCCCCCGGAGGCGCGGCTGTGTCGTCGGCGGCCGCGGGCAGCGCGGCCAGGTCGGTCGCGGCCAGGTCGGTCGCGGCCAGCGCCGCGCCGAAGGCACAGGCCCGCGCCCCGGAGCAGGGGACGGCCGCTGGAACGGCCCCAGCCGCAACCCGCCAGGAGGGCCCGCTCAGCTTCGTCTACCTGACCAGCCGGGCCGATTTCGTCCCGGCCACGCTCACCAGCCAGCTCGAGAATGAGCTGGCTAAGACGCCGGCCGCGGCGGGGACTCCGCAGGTCACGCCGGACGCCGTACGGGCGTGCGTGGCCCGCGTGGCCAGGGGTGCCAGCGTGATCCGGGTTGAGACCGCCCGGTACCAGGGCCAGGCCGCGACCGTCATCTTCACCCGGAACGGCCAGGGTGACCGCACCCTGATCACCAGCCCGGACTGCTCAGGCACGAGCGGTCACGTCGTCGCCGCCAGAAACCTGCCCGCGGGAATCTCCGGGCCCTAATATCGGTTCACTGGAGTGCCAGTCACATGAGGGGTTGATAACGGTTGGCAGAGGTGACCGAAGTCCGGAACGTGATCATCATCGGTTCCGGCCCGTCCGGTTACACGGCGGCACTATACGCGGCTCGCGCTGAGCTGAAGCCCTTGGTCTTCGAGGGTTCGGTCACGGCCGGCGGCGCGCTCATGCAGACCACCGACGTGGAGAACTTCCCGGGTTTTCCCGACGCGATCATGGGTCCCGAGCTGATGGACTCCATGCGCAAGCAGGCCGAGCGCTTCGGCGCCGAGCTGGTGGCGGACGACGTCGTCGAGGTCGACCTGAAGGCCGAGCCCAAGGTGATCAGGACCGACACCGAGACCTACCTGGCCAAGGCCGTCATCATCGCGACCGGCTCGCGCTACAAGGAGCTCGGCGTGCCGGGCGAGAAGCAGCTCGGCGGGCACGGCGTGTCCTGGTGTGCGACCTGCGACGGGTTCTTCTTCCGCGGCCACGACATCGCTGTCATCGGCGGTGGCGACTCGGCGCTGGAAGAGGCCATGTTCCTGACCCGGTTCGGCAAGTCGGTGACGGTGGTGCATCGCCGCGACACGCTCCGGGCCTCCAAGATCATGCAGGACCGGGCGTTCGCCAACCCGAAGATCACGTTCCTGTGGGACAGTGAGGTCGCGGAGATCCTGGGCGACGGCCAGGTCAAGGGCCTGCTGATCCGCAGCACCAAGGATGGCACAGAGCACGTGCTGCCGGTGACCGGCGTCTTCGTGGCCATCGGTCACGACCCCCGCTCAGACCTGTTCACGGGACAGCTGGCCACCGACCCGGACGGCTATCTGCTGGTCGACGAACCGTCGACCCGGACCGCCATCGAGGGCGTCTTCGCCTGCGGTGACGTGGTGGACCGCACCTACCGGCAGGCCGTCACTGCGGCCGGCACAGGCTGCGCGGCCTCGCTCGACGCCGAGCGCTGGCTGGCCAGCAAAGAGCTCTGACATAAACGGCATCCGGCCGAATTACTCGAAAATTAGGGATGTGATCTCCAGTGGGCACGACCAAGGTCGTGACAGACGAGACCTTTGAAACAGAGGTCCTGAAGAGCGACAAGCCGGTTATCGTCGATTACTGGGCCGAATGGTGCGGTCCGTGCCGCATGGTCGCGCCCGTTCTCGAGGAAATTGCCAGCGAGTACGCCGACAAGCTCGAAGTGGTAAAGCTCAACATCGACGAGAACCCCGCGGTCTCGCAGCGCTACGGGATCATGGCCATCCCGACCATGAACGTGTTCTCCGGCGGCCAGGTGGTCAAGCAGATCGTCGGGGCCAAGCCGAAGTCGGCAATCCTGCGCGAGCTGGCTGAATTCATCTGAGCCGGCAACGACCCCTCAGGGGTGCCTCACACGGGACGGAGCGCACCCTGAGGGGTCGATGGCGTCATGGACCCGAGCAGCCGT
The DNA here is from genome assembly GCA_049284535.1 of Streptosporangiaceae bacterium. Classification (GTDB taxonomy): domain Bacteria; phylum Actinomycetota; class Actinomycetes; order Streptosporangiales; family Streptosporangiaceae; genus Palsa-504. The sequence goes on along the minus strand of JBAPYC010001052.1, from coordinate 6,901 downwards.
TCCAGGGCCACCTCGACGTCCTCCCGCCAGGTCAGGACGGTCCTGAGCTCCATCCGCAGCCGCGGGTAGTGATGGTGCGGCCGGATGGTCTTGAAGCCCACGGCGAGCAGGTAGTCGACCGGCAGCATGCAGGCCGGTGATTCCCACCGCCGGTCGCCAAAGGCCTCGATGGCCCGCACGCCGCGCCGGGTCAGGTCCTTGGCCATCCCCTGCACCAGCATCCGGCCGATGCCGCCGCCCGCGAACTCGCTGAGCAGGTGAGCGGTCATGAACAGCACCGCGTCGGCGCTGACCGGGCTGGTGGGAAACGCGATCGAGCGCGGCACGTACTGAGGCGGCGCGAACAGCATGTAGCCGGCGGGCACGCCGTCCACATACGCGATCTTTCCGCAGCTGCCCCACTCGAGCAGCACCGAGGAAACCCACGACTCTTTCTCGAGTTCCGGGTCTCCGCTTTCCTCGGCCCGCGCCCGGCTCACCGGGTCGAGTTCCCAGAAAACGCATTTGCGGCACTTCGGCGGCAGGTCGCCGAGATTATCCAGCGTGATGTTGACAATACGACGTGACATCCCGTTCCCCGGCAGAATCCACAAGCGTTTCCGGGAGATACCCCTTATCCTGGCATGATACTCGAGACTTCAGGAGAGGCCGTGACCGGCGAACAGCAATCGAAATCGCAGCCGCAACGCATTGACCGCTATGTCGGTCAGTACGCCGAACGCGCGGTTGACATGGTCGCCTCCGAGATCAGGGCCCTGTTCTCCGTAGCCGCCAGACCGGAGATTGTCTCGCTGGCCGGCGGGTCGCCGAACGTGTCGGCGCTCCCGCTGGACGTCGTGGGCGCCATGATCGGCGAGCTGATCGCTACCCAGGGTGCGACGGCGCTGCAGTACTGCACCGCGCAGGGCGATGCCGGGCTGCGCGAGCGCATCTGCGACGTGATGGCGCTGGAGGAAATCCGGGCCCATCCGGACGAGGTCGTGGTGACCGTCGGATCGCAGCAGGCGCTGGACCTGATGGCCAGGATCTTCATCGACCCGGGCGACGTGATCCTGGTCGAGGCCCCGTCGTACGTGGGCGCGCTCGGCGCTTTCGCCGCCTACCAGGCCAACGTGGTGCACGTGGCCATGGACGACGACGGGCTGATTCCCGAGGCGCTGGAGGAGGCGATCCAGCGGACGGCCGCCGCGGGGCGCCGGGCCAAGTTTCTCTATACCGTGCCCAACTTCCAGAACCCGGCCGGCGTGACCCTGGCCGCCGGGCGCCGGCACCGGATCCTGGACATCTGCCGCCGGGCCGGGCTGCTCGTCGTCGAGGACAACCCCTACGGCCTGCTCGGGTTCGACAGCGAGCCCATGCGCGCGCTGCGAGCGGACGACGCCGACGGGGTCGTCTACCTGGGCACGTTCTCCAAGACCTTCGCGGCCGGCGTGCGGGTCGGCTGGGCGGTCGCGCCCCCGGCCATCCGGGACAAGCTGATCCTGGCCGCCGAGTCGGCGGTACTCTGCCATTCCAGCTTCTCCCAGCTGACCGTGCGCGAGTACCTGAACACCCAGCCCTGGCGTGAGCAGATCAAGCATTTCCGCGAGGTCTACCAGGACCGGCGCGACGCCACCTTGAGCGCACTGTCCGCGATGATGCCGGCCGAGTGCCACTGGACCCGCCCGGGCGGGGGCTTCTACGTGTGGCTCCGGCTTCCCGACGGGATCAACTCCAAGGCCATGCTGCCCCGGGCCATTTCTTCCCGGGTCGCCTACGTGCCGGGTACCGGCTTCTACGCCGACGGGTCGGGCGGCCAGTACGCCCGGCTGTGCTACTCCCTGCCCGACCCGGACCGGATCACCGAGGGAGTCCGCAGGCTCGCCTCGGTCATCGAGACCGAGATCCAGCTGCGTGATGACTTCGGTCCTGCACCCGGCATCAAGTAACCATCGCTCCTAGCCAGAAACGTATATCGAACTCATGAGCAATCTAGACCGGGTAGTCGTGCTGGCCGGCGGCCTGTCCGCGGAGCGGGAAGTTTCGCTGCATTCCGGTAACCGCGTGCGTGACGCACTGGCCCAGGCCGGGGTGGACGCGGTCATCGCCGACGCCGATTCGGCCCTGCTGTCGCATCTGCGGGCCGCCCCGCCGAGCGCGGTATTCCCGGCCATCCACGGTGCCTGCGGCGAGGACGGCGCAATCCGGGAGGTGCTCGGGCTGCTCGGCGTGCCGTACGTCGGCTCGGTGGCCAGCGCCTGCCAGATGGCCTTCGACAAGCCCACGGCCAAGGCCCTCGCGACCAAGGCCGGGCTGGCCACGCCGCCGTCTGTGACGCTGCCCAGGGAAACCTTCCACGACCTCGGGGCGGCCGCGGTCATCGACCTGATCGTGGCCAAGCTCGGGCTGCCGCTCTACGTGAAACCCTCCCGGGGCGGCTCGGCCCTCGGCGCCGGTCCGGTCCGCTCGGCGGCCGAACTTCCGTCGGCCGTGCTGAGCTGCTTCGCCTACGGTGACACCGCCCTGATCGAGCGGTTCATCTCCGGCACCGAGGTGGCCGTGGGTGTGATCGATCTCGGCGAGGGCCCGCAGGCACTGCCCGCCGTTGAGATCGTCCCAGGTGAGGGCGAGTACGACTACGCGGCCCGGTACACCGCGGGCAAGACGGAGTTCTACGTCCCGGCCCGGCTGGACGACGGCATCCTGGCCCACGTGGCCGAGATCGCGGTCGCCGCGCACTCGGTCCTCGGCCTGCGCGATCTGTCCCGGACCGACCTCATCGTGGATGAGGGCGGCACGGCCTGGTTCCTGGAGGTCAACGTGGCGCCGGGGATGACCGAGACGAGCACCCTGCCGCTGGCCCTGGAAGCCTCCGGCCACTCGTTCGGGCGCACCTGCGTGAGCCTGCTCGAGCAGGCGGCCGCCCGCGGCGCCTAGCGGCCGACGACCGCTGGCGCCCTGGTCCCGGCCGCTTGGGTGATGACCGCGCTGACCCAGGTCCGCGCGGCCGCCTGCTGGACGGTCACGATGAACTGGGGAGCTACTCCGCTCATCCCCTCGGACTGCTCAGCCTGCAGTGATGACGCGCCATTCCACGCGAGAGCCACACCGACGCCGATCGCCACCGGCGCAAAGACAGAGACCAGACCCCTCCGGCGGCGCGCACGATCGCTCTTTGACACGGAGAGCGAGGTTACCGGATACCGACAGCCATGGCCGGGGTTCCGCGGGTAGCAGACGGCCCTCGTAACTGGGCCGGCCGGCCGTTCCGGGGCTGCCTCCCCGCGTCCTAGGCTCGGAGCATGAGACATGCCAAGAGCTTCGGGAGCGACAACCACGCGGGCGCTCATCCGGCGGTGCTGCGCGCGATCTCCGACGCCAATGCCGGCGACGCGATCGCCTACGGGGCCGACGCCTGGACCGAGCGGGCCACGACTGAGCTGCGCGAGGCGTTCGGCGCCGATAGCGCGTTCCTGGTCGTGAACGGCAGCGGTGCCAACGTCCTGGGACTGAGCGTGCTGCTGCGCCGGCACGAGGCCGTTATCTGCGCCGACTCCGCGCACATCCGCACGGACGAGTGCGGGGCGCCCGAGCGGCTGCTCGGCACCAAGCTGCTCTCGGTGCCCGCGCCGGACGGCAAGATCACCCCGGAACTGATCGCGGAGCAGCTGGCCGGACGTGGCGACGAGCACTTCGCGCAGCCGGGAGCGGTCGCCATTACCCAGTCGACCGAGTTCGGCACCTGCTATTCCCTGGCCGAGCTGCGGAAGATAGCTGACTTCTGCCGGGCCAGCGACCTGCGCGTGTTCATGGACGGAGCCCGGCTCGCCAATGCGGCGGCATACCTGGATTGTTCCCTGGCCGAGCTGGCCGAGTGCGCCGACGTGCTGAGCTTCGGCGGTACCAAGAACGGCGCCATGGGCGCCGAGGCGCTGATCCTCATGGGTCCCGGCCTGGGCGCTGACGTTCCTTATCTGCGCAAGCAGCAGACCCAGCTCATGTCGAAGATGCGCTTCGTGGCTGCCCAGTTCACCGCGCTCCTGCAGGACGACCTCTGGCGCGCCAACGCGGCGCACGCCAATGCCCTGGCCCGCCGCCTAGCCGACGGCGCCGCGGCCGTGCCCGGGGTGGAGCTCGTCTACCCCGTCCAGGCCAACGCGGTGTTCGCCCGGCTGGATCCCCGGCATATCGCGGCGCTGCAGGAGACGTGGTTCTTTCACGTGTGGGACGCGAAACAGTCGGTCGTGCGGTGGATGACGGCGTTCGATAGCTCGAAAGAGGACGTGGATGCGTTCGTGGAGGGCATCCGGTCCACTGCCGTCGCCTGAATTACACGGGTTGGATTCACGTGAAACATTGCCCGCGTCGTGAGGGCCTGCGGTCCTCGGACCGCGGTCCTCGGGGTAGGGCGGCGGTCCGCGGGGTAGGCCGGACGGCTGGTCGGCTGCTGAGATCGAGCAGCCGAACGCCGTCCGCTCTACCCTCGGGGACCGCCGTTCGTGAGCTCGGTGGTGGGGCGCACACCTTGGCTGGACGGCTCCCTCGGAACGGGATCACGCGGGCCTTGGTGCTCGCTGCCGCTTAGGCCGGACGCCGCTAGGTGCGCCGCTCTGCCTTTCGCCGCTCTCCAGCTGCGGACCGCTTCTTTGCTGGCGATCACCCCGCAGGGATGAGTTCGTTGCAGGGCAGCCCACCTACGTTGTTGTTGACCGGCCGGTTGGGTCCGGGGCTGACAGCGGACGGAGAAGACAGCGATGAGTGGGGATGAGCTGGGTAGCTGGCGGGAGACGGACGCGAAGCGGGCGATCGTGGAGTTTGTTGAGGCTGTGACCGATGCGGATTCGCCGGACTTCATTCCGGAGCGGGACCGGATCGCGGTGTTTGACAATGACGGGACGCTGTGGACTGAGCTGCCGATGTATGCGCAGCTGGTCTTTGCGCTGGACCGGGCGGCCGAGCTGGGTCATCCCACCAGCCTGGAAGAGCTGCACGCGGGCGGGATGCCGGCCTTGATGAAGCTGCTGGCCCTGACCCACGCAAACATCACAACCGAGGAGTTCGACGCCGTGGTCAGGAGCTGGGTGGCGTCGGCCCGGCACCCGCGCTTCGGGCGGCCTTATCCGGCGACGGTCTATCAGCCGATGGTGGAGCTGCTCGGCCTGCTGGACCGGAACGGCTTCTCCTGCTGGATTTTCTCCGGCGGCGGCACGGACTTCATGCGGACCTGGACGGGGGATGCCTACGGGCTGCCGCCGCACCGGGTGATCGGCAGCGTCGGCGACACTGACTTCCGCATCGGTGACGGCGGCCCCGAACTCGTCAAAACCGCCAAGGTCGGGGTCATCGACGACGGGCCGCTTAAGCCCAGCTCGATTCACCGGCACATCGGCCAGCGCCCGATTATGGCCGCCGGGAACACCGACGGCGACCTGGCCATGCTCCAGTGGACCGCGGCCAGCCCGTACCGGACGCTGGAACTGGTTGTCCACCACACCGACGGCGACCGGGAGTACGCCTACGACAGGGACCCGATCCTGGGCAGTGGCACCGGCCAGATCCTCGCCGCCGCCGCCGACCACAAGTGGACCGTGATCGACATGGCCGCCGACTGGGCCACCATCCACCCGGACAGCTAGATGCCGCCGCCGTTTTAAGCGCCGCCGTATCAGGCGTCGGGGGCCGGGGCGTCGGGGCTCATGGCCTTGACGATACGTTCCAGGTCGTCGATGGTGGCGAATTCGACCACGATCTTGCCCTTGTGGCGGCCCATCTCCACCTTGACCCGGGTTTCGAAGAGGTCGGAGAGGCGGTCCGAAAGGTGTCGCAGGCCAGGAGCGACCGGCTGCCTGGACGGTGGTGCCGATCGCTTGCGGGGGGCCTCGTCGCCGCCGAGGGCGACGATCTCTTCCACGTTGCGGACGGACAGGCCCTCGGCCACGATGCGCTGGGCCAGGCGCTCCTGGGCGGCGGTGTCGTCCAGGCCGAGGAGCGCGCGGGCATGGCCGGCGCTGAGCACCCCGGCGGCAACACGCTTTTGCACCGCGGGCGGGAGGTTGAGCAGGCGCAGGGTGTTGCTGATGTGCGGCCGGGACCGGCCTATCTTCTGTGCCAGCTGCTCGTGAGTGGCGCCGAAGTCGTCTAGGAGCTGCTGGTAGGCCGCCGCCTCTTCCAGCGGGTCGAGCTGCTGACGGTGCAGGTTCTCGATCAGGGCGTCGCGCAGCAGGTCGTTGTCCTGCGTCTGCTTGACGATGGCCCCGATCTCGGTGAGCCCGGCGCGCTGGGAGGCACGCCACCGCCGCTCGCCCATGATGAGCTCGTACTGGCCCGGGCCGGCCGCCCGGACCACGACCGGCTGCAGGAGCCCGACCTCCCGGATGGACTCGGCGAGCTCGTCGAGCGCATCCTCGTCGAAGGTCCGCCGGGGCTGGCGCGGGTTCGGCACGATGGCCGTGACCGGGATCTCCTTGTAGTGCGCGCCGTACACCTCGGCAGGCGCATCCGGCGTGGTCACCGAACCTTCGCCATGCACCGGCGCCGCGCCTGGCTCGCGGGGGGCCGCGTCCACCCCGGGTCCGGCATTGCCGTCGGGCCGCCGCGGCGACTCCGGGATAAGCGCCCCGAGTCCCCTGCCTAGACCACGCCTTTGCTGAGCCACTGCCTCTCCCCGATTCCGCCGTGCTACCGGGCAGCCGCTGACTGCAACGCCAGCTCTCGGGCCGCCTCCGTGTACGCGATCGCTCCGCTGGACGCCGGGTCGTAGCTGATCACCGACTGGCCTTGGCTCGGCGCCTCGGATACCCGCACGCTGCGCGGGATGATCGTCCTTAGCACCGACGACCCGAAATGGGCTCGTACGTCATCCGCGACATCGGAGGCGAGCCGGGTCCGGCCGTCATACATGGTTAGCAGCACGGTGGAGACG
>JBAPYC010001051.1:0-1879 GCA_049284535.1 Streptosporangiaceae bacterium | reverse complement strand
TGCGCAACCTGCTGTACGGCCAGCAGGCCAGCCCGGTCCGCAAGATCTACGGCCGCCCGGACAACCCGTCCAACCCGGCGCCGCCCGAGGCGCACCTTGAGGTGTTTCCCTACGTGTTCACCGCGGCGCGGCTCACCGAGCACCACACCGCGGGCGGCATGAGCCGGCAGCTGCCTTACCTGTCCGAGCTGCAGCCGGCCCTGTTCGTCGAGGTGTCACCGGAACTCGCGAGCGAGCGCGGCCTGCGCCATCTCGACTGGGGCCATGTCATCACTAGCCGCACCGCGGTCGAAGCCCGGGTCTTCGTCACCGACCGGATGGCGCCGCTGCGGGTGGATGGCCGGGTGGTGCACCAGGTCTGGATGCCGTACCACTGGGGCCAGACCGGGCTCACCACCGGCGACGTGGTCAACGACCTCATGGGCGCGTTCCTCGATCCGAACGTGTTCATCCAGGAGAGCAAGGTCCTGACCTGCGACGTCCGCCCAGGGCGCCGTCCTCGCGGGCCGGCCCTGCTGGACTACGTCGACGGCTACCGCCGCCGCGCCGGGATCACGCCGGAAACTGGCACCCGGATCCTGACTACCGGCGCCGGCCTGCGGCCTGCCCACACCGAACCGGTCGGCCCCGTAACGCCGGAGGGACAGTCATGACGCACGAGAACAGCTTCTACGGCCCGCTCGCGGACCCCGCCGCGGACGCCGGTCACCTCGACCATCCAGCTCGGGTCGGGTTCTTCACCGACACCTCGGTCTGCATCGGCTGCAAGGCGTGCGAGGTGGCCTGCAAGGAATGGAACGCGGTGCCCGAGGATGGGCTCAACCTGCTGGGCATGTCGTTCGACAACACCGGCATGCTCGGCGCGGACTCCTGGCGGCACGTCGCCTTCATCGAGCAGGACCGGCCGCTCGGCGCGCACGATGCGGGCCTGGCGGGGCTGCCCACCGGCCCCGGTGTCAGCGAGGCGACGGCCGAGGTGGTGGCCGACGCCCTGCGCGAGGCCCCGCGAGGCGGTGGTGATCTCGGTACCGCCCCGGTCGACCTGGGCTTTCCCTCCTTCCAGCTACCCGGCGCAGCTCCCGGCGAGCACCACCGCACCGACTTCCGCTGGCTGATGTCGTCCGACGTGTGCAAGCACTGCACGCATGCCGGCTGCCTGGACGTCTGCCCGACCGGGGCACTGTTCCGCACCGAGTTCGGCACGGTCGTCGTGCAGCAGGACATCTGCAACGGCTGCGGCTACTGCGTATCCGGCTGCCCCTACGGGGTGATCGACCGGCGGCACGGCGACGGGCGGGCCGGCAAATGCACGCTGTGTTACGACCGGCTGCGCGGCGGCCTCGAACCGGCCTGCGCCAAGGCGTGCCCGACCAAATCCATCCAGTTCGGCCCGCTAGACGAACTGCGGGAAAGCGCGGCCCAGCGACTGGACCAGCTGCACGACGCGGGCGTTACCGAGGCCAGGCTGTACGGCCACGATCCGGACGACGGCGTTGGCGGCAACGGGGCGTTCTTCCTGCTGCTGGACGAACCCGAGGTGTACGGCCTGCCGCCAGATCCAGTGGTGCCTACCCGTGACCTGGCGTCGACGTGGAAATACACGGGCATGGCCGCCTCGGCCCTGGTGGCCGCCGCAGTGTCGGTCTTCCTGGGCAGGCGCGGCCGATGACGGACAACGATGGCTCGCTCCGCGAGCCACACAGCGGCACCGGCGCAGCAGGCACCAAACCCACGACCTCCCGCCGGGTACGGGCGGACGACGGGAGCCGGGAGCAGCTCGCCGTGCCGCGCGCGAGGTTCCGGTCCTACTACGGCCGGCCGGTACTGAAACCGCCGGTGTGGGAGTGGAAGATCCCGGCCTACTTGTTCACCGGCGGCC
>JBAPYC010001050.1:0-4071 GCA_049284535.1 Streptosporangiaceae bacterium | reverse complement strand
AGCTATATGCAGCGCGAAGCCGACCACATCGAGGGGTTCGCGCCAGAGTTCTTCACGGTCACCCACGCGGGGGGCAAGGAACTAGAGGAGCCGCTGATCATCCGCCCGACGTCGGAAACGATCATCGGGGAGATGATGGCCAAGTGGATCAGCTCATACCGCGACTTGCCGCTTTTGCTGAACCAGTGGGCTAACGTCCTCCGCTGGGAACTGCGACCACGGATGTTCCTGCGCACCAGCGAGTTCCTCTGGCAGGAGGGTCATACCGCGCACGCCACTGCGGCCGACGCGATCGCTGAGACCATGCTGGCGCTGGGTTTCTACCAGGATGTGGCCGTGGAGATTGCGGCCATGGGCACCGTGCCCGGTGAGAAAACGCCGGGAGAGCGGTTCGCCGGGGCCGAGCGCACGTTCACGATCGAGGCCATGATGCGGGACGGACGCGCCCTGCAGGCGGGCACTTCGCACTTCCTGGGGACGAACTTCGCGTCAGCGTTCGGCATCACCTACACCGGTGAGAGCGGCACGGCCGAGCTGTGCCACACCACATCCTGGGGCATGAGCACGAGGATGATCGGCGGCCTGATCATGACCCACGGGGACGACAAGGGCCTCGTGCTGCCGCCGGCAGTGGCTCCCTACCAGGTGGTGATCGTCCCGATCGGCCGCGGGGAGCAATCCGCGATCACGTCGGCTGCGGCAGCCGAGCTGGCCGTCAGCCTGCAGCGTGTGGGTATCCGGACGCACGTGGACGACCGGCCGCAGCTGTCGCCTGGCTTCAAATTCAACGACTGGGAGATGCGCGGCGTGCCGATCCGGCTCGAGCTCGGCCCGCGGGACCTGGCCGCCGGTACCGCGTTGATGTCCCGCCGTCTGAGTTACCCGCATCCAGACGCCGTCAAGGAGGCCATCCCGCTCGACGCGGCGCCCCAGCTGCTGACGGCCGAGCTGGCCGCATTCCAGGTGATGCTGACGCAGCGGGCCACCGACTTTCGGGATGATCACACCACCGTCGTCAACACCTGGCCCGAGTTCATCGCCGCGGTGGCGGTCGGCTGGGCTCTGGCGCTGCACTGCGGGGAGCAGTCCTGCGAAGACGAGATCAAGGCGGAAACCGCGGCCAGCCCTCGTTGTATCCCGCTGGCAGGCGAACCGGAGGAGGGCACGTGCGTCCGCTGCGGCAAGCCGTCCGCTTACGGCAAGCGCTTGATCTTCGCCCGCGCCTACTGAACCGCCCGGCGCCTGAGCCCAGCTCTGGGTTTGCGGCCGGGCCCACTGAGTACGATCCGGACTGTGGACGGCCTCTGGGATCCCGCGGCACCCGGCATCTTGCAGCTGCCATCGGGCCGGCTGATACGCGGCCGCGGTCTGCACCGTCCGCGCCCGGACGGGCCCGACCCGGCGTTCGGCGTCTATCTGCTCGGCCGGCGGCCGCCCGCCGTTGGCTGGGAATCACGCTGGATCCGCTGGCCGGACTTCCACCTGCCCGCCGACGATGCCGCCCTGCGGCGCGTTATGGCCGAGGCCTGGCAGCGCGCGGCCGCCGAGCGGGTCGAGGTCGCCTGCGCGGGCGGCCACGGCCGAACTGGCACCGCCCTGGCCTGCCTGGCGATCCTGGATGGCGTGCCTAACTTCGCGGCCGTCGCCTATGTCCGCGAGCACTACGACCCTCATGCTGTTGAGACCCCCGGCCAACGCCGCTACGTCGCGCGCTGGCACCCTCCCGACGCCTGAACGCGCTAGTCTTACAGAGAGGGTTCGGCATATAACGCATTGCATGTCTATCCGTATCGGGTCGACGGGAACGACGCCTTGGGCATCGATGGTCTCTCCGGTCCGTCAGACGATCCCGGAGTTGTTCCCGAACTCCAGACCGGACGCCACGAAACCGACCATCCCGCCGGTCACGACATCGAACCGCGGGATCCGGCGGAGGGGCGTTCGCGGCAGGAGTATCGCGAGATCCTCACGTCGGCACAAGCCGGTGAGACAGAGAGCTTTGGGTCGCTGTTCGCTGCTCGGCCTGCCACGGAGCGGCCCGAATGGCAGACAGCCCTGGAGCAGGCCTCCGTCGACCGTAGCGGTGTGGGTGTAATCGACGAGCGCGCCAAGAAGTTCTCGCCCGCAGAGCGTCGCATTGCCGAGTTCCTGGCCAGTCACGGCCCGGCGGTAGTTGCGGTATCCGAGGGCTTCGGTGCAAGCAGGCGGACACCGGACGCCGGGTCAACGGGGTGCCCGTCGAGTTCAAAAGCCTGGATCCCGGGCCAGCGACCGTACCATCAAGGCCGCCTTGAACAGCGCGAAGGGACAGGCCCGCCTTGATCGACGCCCGCGACTCCGGTCTGACCGAAGACGACGCCCAGCGCGGTATCCGGCGATTCCGCGGAACGCCGCACGGGAATCGGATCGACGCGATCCTGATCCTGGGAAACAACTTCACCATGGAATGGAAGCGAGCTGAGTAGCCATGTCACGGCAGACCTTCATCTTCGCCGGCACCTCGGCCGACGACGGCGACTTGGTGCGCCTAGTGGAAAAGACGCTCGGCCGGGAATTCACACGTGAGGAGGGCAGCGATCCGTACATCCGGGTCGGCACCACGGCGGTGTACCTCGGGTCACATGAGTTCGACGATGACGATATCGCCGGGCCCACTGGCCCGGATATCCCGCTCGCCAGCTCATATCCGGCTCTCGTCGAGGTTCGCGATACCGCAGGCGACCAGCATCGGCAGCAAGAAATCGCAAGCGAGCTCTTCGCCGCCCTACGATCGGCCGGCCGCTGGCCGATAGTCTTCATCGACGATATGCAAAAGATCTTGGATAGCTACGATCCTGCCGGGTGACGGCCGAGGGCCGAAGACTTGCCGGGCCATTCGCGGTCGGAATGACCACGCCGCGGGCTGGCCCTGTGACTGCTAGCATGCACTGGGTGTTCAGCTGAACTAGCTCACCGTGGGGGGAGAGCCGTCCGTGATCCGCCGCGTTGCCATCATGGCGTCGTGCACGGCCGTGCTCGCTCTCGGCGGCCTGCCGGCGTCGGCAGCAGTCAGCCACACCCACCGGTTCGGCATCCCTGGCGTATACGGCATCCGGGCCTGGGGCAGCGGCGGTCGGGCTGGCGTTCGGCCCTGGCTACCGTCACCACAGCAGCGCCGGCGCAGCGGCGGTCGGCTTTGGCCACAGCCAGTGCCGCACCATTAAGACGCCCTACAAAAGCCATCTCGTCGTTGAGGCACTATCTGGCGAGAAGAACGGGAAAGTCGGCCAGCGCGGTCACCTGAAGCGAATCTACTAGTCATTGCTGTTGCCAATGGGGCACGGGCCGGGACCCAATGCCATGGGCTTTAGGTGTTTGACCGGTTGTGGATAGTTCTAGTTTTGGTTACTGCGGGTAGTCCCCTTCCGGCGGGCATGCGGGGGTGCGGCGTGTCGCGCCGGGGCGGCCGGGTCCACGGTCCGGCGGGGTTCTTGTTGGGGCGGGTTTGCGGTGTTGTTGCTGGTCAGGCCAGGGTGTTGGCCATGGTGATGACGGCGGGGGCGACGCGGGTGACGGTGTCCTTCGCACCGGCGTGCGCGAAGGACGAGGGGGACTTGGACTTGCGGGCGCGGTGCCGGTCCCGGTCGACGGCGTTCCGGTATTCCGCGATTTCGCTGGTCACGGCCTGGTAGCAGGAGTTCCCGAGGCGGATCGCGGACAGGACCGCGTGGACGGCGCGGGCGAAGGACAGGTCCCGGGTCCGGACCGCGAGCCCGGCCCGGCGTCCTTTCCGCGCGGGCGCGGCGGTGAGGGCAGCGTCACGGGCGACGCCGCGGGTCAGCCCGACGGCGGCGGCCCAGGCTGCGAATTCCTGCCGGACCAGGTCCGGGGAGCCGGAGCGGAGCATCGGCCCGGTGCCCGGGCCGGCGCCGCGCAGCGGTGCCTTGGCCTCCCGCAGAGCGGTCTCCGACCCGTCCCACCGCCATTTATAGAGGGCAGCGAGCTCGCGAGCGGGGTACTCCTCCCAGTCCATGAGGTCGGTGACCAGGCAGAACATCTCCGGAACCTCCTGGCCCTCCACGTCGATGAAGT
>JBAPYC010001049.1:0-3514 GCA_049284535.1 Streptosporangiaceae bacterium | reverse complement strand
GGCCGGCAGCGAGGGTGCGGCCGGCCAGGACGGCACCGAAGGGCAGCACCACCGCGAACTCGCGGGCATTCAGGTCAGTTGCGTCGGCCAGCGTGCTCGGCACGTACAGGACCACGTTGACCACCATCGCGACCAGCAGGATCTGGCTGATCATGTCGGGCCAGGCCACGAAGTGCCGCGCCACCCGCCACGCGGCCCACAGGACCAGGGCGACCCCGGCCAGGTGCAGCAGCGCGAAAACCAGCGCGATGGGCGGCCCCTCCGGCTTGGCCCCGAACAGCGCCAGCAGCCCCTTGACGGTCACGTACGCGTGCTTGGGCCAGGTCCGCACCGGCGCCAGCTGGTAGGGCACCGGGTGCAGGATGAACCCGCCACGGGCCGACACCAGCCGGTTGACGGCGGAGGCCAGGCCCTCGGCCACGATCGCGGCCACGGCCAGGGCAAGCTCGTACCACCGCCCGCGCAGGCACTCCGCGGCCCAGCCGGGCGCCCGGCCGGGCCGGCGCCGGGCCAGGGTCAGCTCTCTGGCGACGCGGAGCGCGCACACGGCCACGAGCGGGATGACGCCCACCACCAGCACCAGCGGGTCGGCCACCAGCGCCCAGGTCATCAGCAGCCCCACGAGGACCGGGACGATTCCCCGCGGCCGGAACCATCCGGCCCGGTCGATCACCAGCCAGATCGCCATCAGCGGCACGGCCGTGCCGATATGCCCCAGGGACAGCAGGACGACGAAGACGGCCACGCCGAGCTGGGGCGCGAACAACAGGCCGGCCGTGAGCAGCATCCGCGGCCAGGCCTGGTCGCGCGGCACCTCGGCGGCGCTGCCCCGGGCCAGCAGCACGGCGAAGACGACGACGAGCGTGTAGGTCATTGCCGCGGCCACATGCGCGGTGCCGGTGTGCAGGCCGAACAGCCCGACCAGCAGCGCGTACTGAGGCAGCTCCGTGGTGATGAACGAGACGTCGGACAGAGACCACCCGTGCAGCAGCAGGTTGCCGTGGCCGATGTCCCAGGCCATCAGCAGGTCGTTCGACTCGTCCGAATTCTCCGGGTAGGTGCGCGACACCTGGAGATAGGCCAGGAAGAGCAGCGCCACGGCCGCCACGACCCCGGCCCCGATGAGCAGGCGCCGCACGCCCGCGACGGGACGGCTCACGGCCCGCGCGTCACCGCCGGCGAGAGCCGCGGGAGACTGCTCCGGGGTCCTGCTTGGGGGCACGGCCGCCACCATGTCCTTCGCGTCTGTCATCGTTGCGGTTGTAACGGGCGGACCTTTGTCAAGGGCCGGCGTTACTTTGGTAAGCTGCGCGCGCCTAGCCAGTAAATTGCCGTTCACGCCGAGACAGCCTGATGGCGGAGGCCGCGCTTGCAGCTCACACCGGATTCGGAGGAAGACGAATCCCTCCAGCATGCCCCGCCATCGTCAGCGTCGAGACTGAACCGGCCCATTGTAACGGCCCTGATCGCGTTCGCGGCCTGGCTCGGCTTTGCACTGGCCCGCTGGCAGGTCTGGGCCGCGGGGCACGTGAACCACTTCGTCATGGCCGGGCACGTCTACACCAACCGCGCCCGGCTCCCCCACGGCCTGCTGCTGGTGCCCATCGACGGCTACGACGGCCAGTTCTATTACCGGCTCGCCCTGGATCCGGTCAACTGGCACACGACCGCGTTCGGCATCACGATGGACCAGTCCTACCGGTACAGCCGCATCGGGTACCCGATCCTGGCGTGGCTTTTCTCCTTCGGCCAGCATCATCTGGTGCCGCAGTCCCTGGTAGCGGTCAACCTGCTCGGGGTGGCGGCCATGGCCTGGCTGGGCGCGATCTTCGCCCGCGAATCGGGCCGTCACGCCCTGTGGGGGCTGGCCTTCGCCGCCTATTTCGGGCTGGTCATCAGCGTGGGCCGGGACACCGCGGAGCCGGTAGCCGAGGCGTGCATGCTAGGCGGTCTGCTGGCCTACCGGCGGGGTACCACCCGGATGTACGTGCTGGCCACCGTGCTGTTCGCCTACGGCGGCATTACCCGGGAGACGATCTTGCTGGCGCCCGCGGCCATCGCCGTCACGCGGATCATCGCGATGGCCCGGCGCAAGGCCAAGCCGGGCCTGGCCGACCTGACCTGGCTCGTCCCGGCCGTCGTCTACGGGCTGCTGCAACTAGCGGTGAGCCTCCTGGTCAAGGGCGATTTCCCGCTGGCGGCCAACAGCGGGCGCAATCTCACCGTGCCGTTCACCGGGCTGGCCCACGCGCTGCAGTACGACAGCGCGCATATCAACACCGCCCACCTGAGCCCCATCGACATTTCCCTATTCGAGTACTTCACGCTGGCGATCTTCATCGTGGCCGGGCTGGTCGTGTTGTTCGTGACCACCGCCCCCGGGCACGAGCGGCTGGCCTTCGTCTTCTTCGTGCTGCAGCTCGGCCTGCTGTCCGGCGAGATCTGGAACAGCACGTTCGGTGACGGGCGCTCGCTGATCGAGCCGTTCCTGATGGCACTGGTGCTGCTGCTCGCCACGCCGCGACGCTACATCTCCGGGCCCTATCTCGGCACCCTCATTGCCTGCGCGGTCCCCGCGCTGGCGATCGTGGCCAGGCGCCGGATCCTGTATATGTAGGCGCGGCCGTCAG
This sequence comes from Streptosporangiaceae bacterium, assembly GCA_049284535.1. Taxonomy (GTDB): domain Bacteria; phylum Actinomycetota; class Actinomycetes; order Streptosporangiales; family Streptosporangiaceae; genus Palsa-504. The sequence goes on along the minus strand of JBAPYC010001049.1, from coordinate 884 downwards.
CTCAGCCCGGGTGACCGAGCTTGGCCAGCAGGTTCGTGTTCCAGACCATGATGAGGTAACCGCTGCCCCGGTAGATCCGCTGCGGGCGGCCGAAGGTCGCGACGGCCGCGCCCGGGATGGGATCGGTGGGCGTGCCCGCGGCCACCACGAAGTTGGCGTAGTGCCGGGCCGGGTCATAGGACGCGTCGTCGGTCTCCCACTCATACGGCACCAGCCGGCCATCCGGGCCGGGCGTTACCGCACTAACCTGGACCCGCAGGCCGCTGTCGGCGGTGGTGCTGCTGGCCTGCCAGTAATTAGCCAGGCCGTCCCTGAGCCGGTGCGCCTGCAGCCAGCTGGCCAGCGCCTGGTTGGCCGGCGGGACGGCGGGCTGCGCGGCCCGGTAACCCAGCGCGGCCAGGTCGCCGGCCACGAGGACGGCCAGGGCGGCGAGCGCCATCCGCCGCCGCCACGGCAATCGCCGCGTCCGGATCGCGGCGGGCACCCAGCCCAGGATCTTCTCGCCCAGGATCCTCCCGGCCAGCACCGCGCCGAGCGGCAGCACCGCGGCCATCTCCCGCGCGCCGAGCAGGGTCCGGGAGTGGCCGCTGATCATGTAGGCGACCGTGTTAGCCACCACGGCCACCGCGAACACCCCGGTGATCAGCTCGCCGGGACGGAACAAACGCCGGAAGGCCAGGCCGAGGGCGCACACCACGGCCAGGGCCCCGGCCAGGTGCAAGGCCACGAAGACGACCTCGACCACCGGGGCCGCGCCGAAGTAGCTGAAGCCGAAGACATTCGCGCCGAACAGCTCTCCGAAGGCCTGCAGGGTCACCCAGGCGCCGTGCTGCAGCTGGCCGAGGGCCAGGTCCGCCCCGACCGGCGACTCCCGGAACCCGCCC
>JBAPYC010001048.1:0-13146 GCA_049284535.1 Streptosporangiaceae bacterium | reverse complement strand
GGCCATCGACGCCGGCCTGGCCGCCGCGGCGCCCGGCGGCTACGACGTGATCGTCGACTTCCTGTGGGGCGCGCCCGCCCCCCATGCGATAAACCACGCTAACGTGGGCGCCCGGTACATCCAGGTCGGGAGCTCCGCGGGGCCCACGTCCACGATCACCGCGGCCGCCATCCGCAACAAGCTGCTCACGCTGGTGGGGCAGGTTACGGTCGGCACGCCCGCCGAGGTGCGCCGTTCCGCCTACGCGCAACTGATGCGACACGCAACTGACGGGAAATTCGCTTTGGACCTGGAGCAAACGCGACTGGACGACATCAGCCAGACCTGGGAGCACCTCAAGGCCGGCCCACCACGCAAACTAGTGGTCATACCCTGACCGCCTCGTCAGCGGAAGCGAAACCGCCACCGGGCGGTCGTGCGGCGGCCACACGGCCTGCCCGGCCTCGCGGTCGATGACGCCATGTTTGAGGGCAGGCAGGTGAACTCGCATCACCGGAATCCGCTGATAGCAGGGGAATCACCAATTTCCGGTGATCGCCAAACACCTGCGTGGCGGCAAGCCTGAGTCTCCGCCTTACGCCCTCCGCGCGGAAGGCGCGAGCAGGCCCAGAGCGCGGCCGCGGTCCACCGCCTCATGGCGGCTGTGGACGCCGAGCTTGGCGTACAGGTGGCGGCGGTGGGTATTCACGGTGTTCACCGAGAGGAATAGCTCACTGGCGATATCGTGCACCGTGAGGTGGGTCGGCAGGTAGCGCAGGACACGGGTCTCGCTGTCGGTGAGCTGCTCGGTTACCCGCAGAGGGACGATCTCCTCCGGACCTGCCCCGGTCACGGCGGGGCTGCTCGCCTCGTCGTACCCCGTGGGCCTGCGCAGCCGGTCCAGGATCTGGGTTATCAAGGCCGGATGAGCGGTGCGGTACTCGCGATGCCGCTCGAGCAGAGCCGGGACAGGGTCCAGGAGGAACGGCAGGAGTATGCCGTTGGACTCAGTGATGCTCAGGGCCCGCTCCAGGACACCTCCGGCGGCAGCCCGGTCGCCCAGCGCGTCGCGTGCTCGCGCCTCCAGCAGCAGCGCCGTTACCCCCTGCACCCCGAGCGCCCCGGAGACCGGGCCGTCCAGGACAGGCGCGAGCACGTCGGCTGCCGCCTGCGGGTCGCCGGTGGCCAGTCGCAGCACCGCCGCTGCGACGCGCATCTCTGCGCTAGCCCGCTCGTCCTCGTCCAGCCCGGCGAGAGCCTGCTCGGCCTGTCCGGGCTGGCCCAGCCGCACCAGCGTCTGCAGCATCCGTGAGCGCATCGAGGTCACGTGGGTATGCGGGCTGACCAGTGTCGCGGCCACCTTCTCGGCGGCGCCGAGAGCAGTCAGCGCCGCCTGATAACGGCCTCGGGCCAGCTCCAGGACCGCGCGAGCATAACGCAGGCTCATCCCGGCGGCCGGTTCCGCCTCGGTGCGCAGGGTGCGCTCGGCACGCTCCAGCCATGGTTCCGCCTCATCCAGGTGTCCCCGCACCAGCATCACGATGCCGAGTTGGGCGTAGGCCACCCCGGCGAGCGGCTCCTCCGCCCAGCCATGCCGTTCCGCCAGGTCGATCGCCTGCCTGCTCCACTCCGCTTGCGGCGCATCAGGACGGAACAGCAGCATCCCGTGCGCCCCGTGGGTCAGGCCGGTGAGCTCGAGGTAGGGCCGCCCGATCAGGCGCGCCAGGGCAACGCCCTGCTTCAGATGCCGATCCGCGTCCGCGAACCGCAAAGCCCAGACTTCGGCAATACCGAGGCTGATGAACGCCGCGGCGCGCAGATCCTCGCTCAGCCCGAGGTGCGCGGCATCGGCGCCCTCGGTGAGGGCCAGCAGCCGCTGTGCCTGGTCGGCCACGACCGGGAAATCGACGAACCGGCGCGCCAGGAACAGCCGTAGCACGGCCAGCATGACCTGCACGCGTCCGCGGCGGTCAACGGGCACGGCCGCCAGCGCGCCGGCGGCCGTGTCCAGGTGCCGTCTGGCATCTTCCAGGGCCCCGCGGACCAGATCACCGGCCACCTGCACGATGGTGAGTTCTGGGCTGGCTGCGACGACCCGGCGGGGGAACGTGGCCAATAGCTCGACCAGCGTAGCTCCCCTCCCGGCGAGGTAGAGGTCGAGCCAGTGGTCCGACAGCAGCCGGGCGGCCGTTCCCCAGTCCTCGGCGGCCTGGGCTTGGCGGACTGCCTCCACTGGGTGCCCGTGCCCGGCCAGCCAGGCCGCGGCGGAGCGGTGCAGCGCGGCCCGCTCATTCGGCTCGGTGCGGCGCAACTCCAGTTGCAGCAGGTCCGCGAACAGCTGGTGGTAGCGGAACCAGGATCTGCCCGCGTCCAGCGAGACCACGAACACGCCGGCCTGCTCCAGATCCTGCAAGATTCGCTCCCCGCCTGAGCTGCCGGTCAGCGCGTCCGCCAGCGGGCCGGAAACGCGCTCCAGCACCGAGGTGCGCAGCAGCAGCCGCCGCGCCTCCTCGCTCTGCCGGTCCAGCACCTCGGCCAGCAGGAATTCAGCTACCGTCCGGTCGGTGCCGGAGAACTCCGCGGCGAACTGCTCCGGGGCCGGGTGCCCGGTCAGCGACAGTGCGGCCAGCCGCAGCCCGGCCGCCCAGCCCTCAGTCCTGCCGTGCAACCGGGCCAGCGCCACCTCCGGTACCTGTACCCTGCTCGCGGCGAACAGCGCCCGCGCCTCGGCCAGACTAAACCGCAGATCAGCCGCACGGATCTCGGTCAGGTCTCCCTCCAGCCGCAGCCGGTGCAGTCCCAGCCGCAGATCGTGCCGGGTCGCCAGGACGAACCGCAGTTTCCGTGGGGCGCGCAGCACCAGGAGTTCCAGCTGCGGTAGCACCCCGGCTGACTCCAGCACGTGCGCGTCGTCGATTACCAGCCACAGCCGGGTTTCCAGCGGGGCCAGGTCCTTCAGCAGCCGTTCCACCACTGCCCAGCCGTCCAGACCCGGCGCCGCGGTCAGCGGCCGCACCAGCGCGGATCCGGCCGCGGTGCCCCGCAGCGCATCGGCGACCGAGATCCAGAACCGCCGCGGATCCCGCAGCTCGGTGTCCACCGATACCCACGCGGCGCGGGTGGCGAGGCCAGCCGCGTCGATCCAGGACCGCATGAGCACTGTCTTCCCGCTGCCAGCCGACGCCGATATCGCAGCGACGCGTTCGGCTCCGGCCAGCCGCCGGTACAGGGCGCAGCGGGACACGACCCCGGCCCGGACGGAAGGGGCGGCGGGAGCAGATGGCATCCCAGGCCGGTCAAAACGGACCTGGAAAGGTCTCAGCTCGCCCGGGACCACGTGAACGGTGGCTACCTCACCCATGCCGCCGGCCCTGCTCTGCGTGCCACCTTCCAAGGGAATCCTCTAGGCCGGGCGATAAACAGTCGTCATCTGACGACACCTTGCCGGGCGGCGGATGTTGTTCGCCCGGCCGCCACGCCGCCGCTAGGGAGAGACACCGTGACGCAGCGCCTCGCGGACGATCTCCACCCGGCTCCTGGCACCGAGCTTGGCCAGGATGTGCGAAATGTAGGTCTGTACCGTGCGCCGGGACAAGAACATGCCGCGGGCGATCTCCGACGTCGAATCGCCCCGGGCGACCAGGGCGGCGATCTTGACCTCCGTCGGCGTGAGCGAGGCCCAGCCAGAGGCGCGCCGCTGCCCGCGAGGACCGCGCACGCCGCGCCTGATGCCGTAGGGACGAAGCCGGCTGTCGGCCCGGCGGATGTCCCAGCGTGCATTCAGGTTCTCGTACAAGGTGACGGCCTCGTTCAGCGCGGCCCGGGCCGCGTCGTGCTGGCCGCGTTCGGCCAGCACGGCGGCCAGATCCTCAACCGCGGCAGGCAATTCCACGGCCGGACCGGCGCTCCGGTAGTGCGCGACGGCGTCCCGGAGCGGGACCGGATCAGCTGTGAGCAGCCCCTCGCACCGCAAGCTTGCCGCGGCCGCCCGGGCCGGCTGGGTCTCAGCCGCGGCCTCCTCCTGGCAGGCCCGCGTTGCGGTCCGCGCCATCTGCCGGTCGCCGGTGGCCATCGCCAGCCGCACCAGGTCCGGCAGCCACTGGTGGGTCAGGGTCATCTCACCGTCGTGACGGGGCACGATCGTGGCCAGCATCTGCATGGCCTGACGTGCCTCGCCGCGCTGCTCCAGCGCCACCGCCTGCGCGGCGACCAGGAAGTCCCGGTTCTCCCGGTCGGGGATCCGCAGGACGGGGAGGGCCAGGCCTGCACGGAGATGCTGGTCGGCCGTCGTACGCTGGTCCCGGCGCCCGGCGATGAGCGCGGCCACCCCGTAGACCAGCAGCGTCGGCCAGCGCTCGCGCAGAAATGTATATGTGAGCCCGGGAGCATCGGTGTCATCTGTGCTCAGCTCGGCCAGCGCGTCGTCCCACTGGCCAAGCCAGTACCGCAACACCGCGGCGGTGACCCAGGTCGTCCGGTCGGGACCGCCGCCCCGCTGGGCGGTGTCGCGGGCTTGCCGGAGGGTCGCCTCCGCCTCCGGCCAGCGGTCGAGATTCTGCAAGGTGAAGATACGGCCATCCACGGCGAACGAGCGCAGGTCCGCGTAGCCGGGATCGTCGCCAAGTGCCCGCAGCGCCCGGTCGACACTGTCCAGCGCGGCGGCGTGGTCACGCCTGACGCTGTGGCTCAGCCACAGATCGGTCAGGGCATGAGCCGTCCCGAACGCGTCGCCGATATCCTCGGCGACGGCAAGGGCCCGCCGGGCCGTCACGTCCGCCGCGTCCAGATCGCCGCCCTCGGCCCGCTCGAGCATTGCCAGAAAGGCCAGCATCCGGGCCTGCCAGGTGCGGGGCAGGTCGCCCGACGCCAGCGCCTCCCGGATGGTTGTGATCGCCTCATGGCTGCGGCCCGCGCTGACCTGGGCGCGTGCGAGCACTGAGTACGTCTCGGCCCGGCGCGCTGGGACAGTCATCACCGGCAGCGCCGCTTTAGCCCGGTCGGCCGCCTCGTCATGAAGGCCGGCGGCGAGCAAGGCTCGCACCAGGCTGGCCATCAGCACGTCCCCGGCCTCATCCCCGCTGGGCGCCTTCTCAAGTTCGCCCCGCAGCAGGTCGGCCGCCAGCTGCGGTGCCTGCGTGGTCAGCGTAGGCGCAGTCCGGATAAGCCAGGCTCGAGCCCAGCTCTCACCCGGCTGTCTGGCCGCCGAAAGCTGCTGGGCGACGCTCAGGGCATCCGCATCGGTGGCCGCGAGCTCTCGTGCCGCCTCGGCGTGTAGCGCGGTGCGCAGTGCCATCGGCATGCTCTCGTACAGTGCCTGGCGGATCAGCTGATGCCGGAACGCCAGTTCGGAAGCCGAACCGACGAGGATTCGGGCTGCTACTGCCTCCTGCAGGCCCGCTGCAAGTTCCGACACCGGTCGGCCCAGCAGCACGGCCAGGTCAGTGACCGTGAACTTCCCGCCGAGCAACGCGGCGGTCCGGAGGATTCCTGCCGTCTGGGCCGAGACGGAGCTGAGCCGGTCATTCAGGACGGCGGCCAGTGACGCCGGCAGTTGTTCCGGGGTCGTGGAGAGGCCGCCGGCGGCCTGCTCACGCGCTAGGGCGTCAACCAGCTCACGCAGGTACAGGGGATTTCCGGCGGCCTGACCTGTCAGCTGGCGCAGCGTACCCGCAGGCGGCGTACCGAGCATGGACGTTATCAGAGCCGCCAAATCGGCCTCGGGCAGTGGCCCGAGCGTGACCACCGCCCCGCCGCGGCGGGCGAGAGAGGTGCGCACCTGCTGCACTTCCGGCCGGCGCGGATCCGACCGGCATGTCCCGATCAGCAGCAGCCGCAGCTGATCGATAGAGGCAGCGAGCTGGTGCCAGACGAGCAGTGACGCGTCATCGGCCCACTGCAGGTCGTCAACGATCATCACCGTCGGGGCGGCTGCGCACAGTTCGTCCGCCAGCGCGATCAGGACCTCGACACCAGAAACCGACGCGTCGCCGTCGGCGAACAGTCCGAGACGCTGGCTCCGCAGCAGCCCGGCGGCGTGCGCGCGGCGCGGGTCAGGCGAACTGAGCCGGACCTGCAGGCAATCCTGGATCACGCTCAGCGGCAGCCGCTCGGCGAGTTCATCTGCGATTCCCCACCCGATGTTCCACCCCAGCTCGCTCGCTGGCGCCAGCGCCTCGGCGACCAGGGTCGACTTGCCGATGCCCGGCTGGCCCTCGACCCAGACCGCTGTCCCCTCGCCATTGCGGAGAGTCTCAACGCCAGCCCGAAGGGTCGCGAGCTCCTGGCTACGATCCACCCAGCGTGGCGGCCGGTCGACGGGCCACATGGGTGTAACGTACGCCCGGCCCAGAGGGGATGCCTATTCGGTGCCGAGGCTGCGCAGGTTGTCTTCGACGTCACGCTAACGAGTGAGGCCGGGCGCCAGCAGCCGCAGGTCTCGCGCTCGCTGCACCGCCGAGGAGCGATCCTGGACTCCGAGCTTGGCGTAGATGCTGCGGATGTGCGTGCTGACGGTGTTCGCGGAAACGGATAGTTCGCCGGCGATCTGTTGCCGGGACAGGTTCGTCGGGAGATATCGCAGCACCTTGAGCTCGCCCCGGCTGAGCTCCTCTGCCTGCGGTGCTGAAGATCGGCGGCCGGACGCCGGAGGTGAGCCGTGCATGATGTCGAGGATGTCGGCGAGCAGTGCGGCGTGCGCGGTCTCGTGCCGGGGGAGGGCCACGAGCAGCTCTCGTGAGCTCGTCATCACGAACGGCAGGACCAGCCGGTCGGATTCGGCCAGGGCGAGCGCGCGTTCTGCGGCCTGGTTCGCCGCGCGCTGGTCGCCGAGTTCCCGATGGGCCAGCCCGGCCAGCAGCTGAGCCTCAACGACCGTGACGTAGCCGATCACCGGTGCCGTGCCGTCCAGGACGTCCTGCACCGCGCCGAGGGCCTGGGCCGGGTGGCCCTCGGCCAGGCAGATCACCGCGTAAGCATTCCGGATCTCACCCGAACGGGCTGGCTCGTCGGCCAGCGCAGCAAGCGAAGCCCCGGCTTCTGCGGGCCTCCCGAGGCGGGCCTGGGTGGCGAGCATCCAGCCGGTCACCTGGCTCGCCAGCGCATGCGGCCCCTCGAGCTGCGACTGCAGGTGATCGGCCGCCGAGAACTCCTCGAGCGCCTCGAGGCGGCGGCCGCAGCAAGCCTGCAGCATCGCGGCCGAGTGGTGCAGCAGCAGCCTGATGTCCGGCCCGGTGTCCGTCTGCAGGGCCCGCGCGGCGCGGTCCAGCCATTGCTCGCCTTCGTCGAAGTCACCAGTCCACATCAGCGCGCCGGCCAGCGTCAGCAGCGCGGGCGCGATGATGGACTCATCGCCCCAGCCGTAGCGCTCGGCGCGCGCAATCGCCTCGCGGCAGCGCTGCTTAGTGATGGCGAACGAGTGAACCTTCGACGCGAAGCCGAGCTGTGCGAGGCATCTGACCTCGAGGTAGGGACGGCCGATCTCCCGGGCCAGTGCGGCGCCCTCCTGGAGGTGGCGGTCAGCGTCTGGAAAGCCTAGTGACCACGCTTCGGCGGTCCCCAGGTTCATCAATGCCACCGCGCGCAGGTCGCTGCTCAACGCGATGTCCTCGTCGGGACGGCCCAGTGACCGGGAGGCCAGGAATCTGGCCTGTTCGATGACGCCGGATAGGTGACCGCGCCGTCTGGCTAGCGACAGCCTCAGCGAGGCGAGCGCCACCCGGAGACGGCGCTGGCGATCCGGCGGGGCGGTCTCGACGTGCATCTCAGCGGCTGACAGATGCACGGCTGCCTCGTCCAGACGCCCCACCAAGACGTCGACGGTTGCGTGTGCCAGGGCTAGCTCGGGGTGATCCACGCCCGCTGGGAAGGCCCGCAGCAAAGCCTGGATGGTCTGTGTCCTGCCGTCCAGCCCCAGGCTGAACGAATGGTCGGCGAGCAGCCGGGCCGCGCCGGCCCAGTCACCCGCCGCCTGAGTGTGCCGGACGGCGTCAGCTGCCTGATCATGCTCGCTGAACCACTCCGCAGCCCGCCGGTGCAGCACGGGGACGTCCTCGGGCCGGGTGCGGCGCAGTTCCAGCCGCAGGAAATCCTCCAGCAGGTGGTGATAGCGGAACCAGGTCCGTTCGGGATCCAGCGCCACTACGAACGCGTTCGCGTCCTCGAGGTCCAGCAAGATCCGTTCCGAACCCGGACGGCCGGTCATCAGGTCCGCCAGCTCCGCGCTGACGCGGCCGAGCAAGCACGTGGACAGCAGCAGGTCCTGGACGTCGGCGGGCTGGCGTTCGAGCATCTCGGCGAGCAGGCACTCCGCGACCGTGCGGTCGGTGCCGGAGAATTCCGCCACGAACCGCTCCGGGTCCGGGTGACCGGCCAGGGCTAGAGCCGCGAGCCGCAGGCCGGCGGCCCACCCTTCGGTGCGCTGATGCAGCAGCGCCGTGCCGGCCCGGGACAGCGTGATGCCCGCGGCATCGAGAAGCTCGCGCGTCTCACGCTCGGAGAAGCGCAGGTCCGTCCCGCGGATCTCGATGAGCTCACCGGCCAGCCGCAGCTGGTGCAGGCGCAGCCGCAGATCACGGCGCATGGCCAGGATGGCGTGCGCATGCGCAGGCAGGTTAGTCAGCAGCCCCGTAAGCTGGGCGAGCGCCTCCGGCGAGTTCAGCTCGTGGAGATCATCGATAACCAGCGTGATGGTGCCGCGGACCTCGCCGAGCTCGGCGAGCACCCGGCCTACCGTCGCCTGCGCGTTGAACTCAGGTGTCGCCACCGACGGTTCCTCGTCCCCTGCGGCATGACGGACCGCATCGAGCAGGGCCAGCCAGAACTGCTGGGTGTCTTGCTGGTCGCGCGGTACGTGTACCACGGCGAGACGATGGGGCTGACGGTCAGCCCAGGCACGGAGCAGGCATGTCTTTCCGCTGCCAGCCGGAGCCGAGATGATCGTCACCCGCCCCGCTGCCGCGCGATCAAGGGCAGCGAGAAGATCACCCCGGTCAATCAGCCCTAGGGTGGCCCGGTCCTCCGCTGCGGAGGGCCGTCCCGGCGACTGGTGCCCGGTCGTCAGCGACACAGTCCTGTCGTTACCAGGCCAGCGTGCGTACTGTCAACGCCGGAGGCCTACGCCCGGGGCGCTGCTACTCCTTCAGCAGGCGCTCAGTAAGGACGATCTCGACGATCGCCGGGACTGTCTCCTGGCGGGCCCAGTCCCGCTGAAGTTCGCAGGCGAGGGAGACCCAGCTGATCGGCTGGCCCCCGGCCTGGGTCACCCGCTCCAGGCCGGCCCGGTGGGCCTCGGGCGAGGTGCCGGCGATCGCATCGACGACGGGGTAGACCTCGTATCCATCGCGCAGGGCATCCAAAGCTGTGAAGGCCATGCAGACTTCGGTCCACAGCGCGCAGATGATGAGCTTCCTGCGGCCGGTGGCGTGGACGGCCTGGAGGAATTCGGCGTCCTCCCAGGAGTTGACCGTGGTCCTGTCCAGCGGTTTGTCCTCTGTCAGCAGATCAGCGAATTCCGGAAGCGTTGGCCCCTGACCGGACGCGACGTTGACGGTCGAGTGCACGACCGGGATCCCGAAGGTCTTGATGGTCCTGACCGTCGAGACGGCGTTCTTCATGAGAAGCGCGGGATCCATCGAGCGGATCGTGGCGAGCTGCGCGGGCTGGTAGTCGATGAACAGGAACGCCGAGTTTTCCGGCGTGAGGAAATGGTCAGCGAGCGGGTCGCGCACGGGGGCGCTGGTCATGACGGTGGCTCCTTGTCCTAGCTGGGTCCGGATGGCCCGAAGCTAGCGGCCATCATGGTGAGCGGCTGTCACCTGGTTCCGGTGATTTGCGATCTGGATGGGCTGGCCGACCTCGGGCTGCGCCAGGCCGTCCCCGCCGTGCTGCGGCACGAAATCACCCTGTAACGCGGTGACGCTTTCTGCGCTTGCGAGATGGACCGACAGGAGCTGTCCGGCTCTGTCGAGTGCGGCGGCGGCCTCGTCGAGGATCGGGTAGTAGGCCTGGAAGACGTGCGGCACTCCGGGGGTGATGTCGAGGGTGACGTCGACGTCGGCGATGGCGGCTTGCCGGGCGAGGCGGACGGCGTCGTCGAGGAGGACCTCGTGGGTTCCGGCCTGGATGATCAGGGGTGGCAGGCCGGACAGGCCGGCGAATATGGGGCTGATGAGGCCGAGGGCGGCGTCCTGCCCGGAGGTGTAGTCGGGAACCCGGGCCTGGAGGTTGTCCCGGCTGAGCAGCGGGTCGGCGTCGCGTTTGGTGTCCATGGTCGTCCCGGCCAGGGTGAGATCGGCGTACGGTGACATGAGGTAGGCGGCGGTCGGCAGGGGCAGCCCGTGATCACGGGCGTTGACCAGGGTGGCGATGGCGAGGCCGCCGCCGGCGGACTCTCCGGCGAACACGATGTCCGATGGGGCCGTGCCACCCCGCAGGAGAGCTTCGTAGGCGGCCAGAGCGTCGTCGACTGCTGCCGGATAGGGGTGCTCGGGGGCGAGCCGGTAGTCGACGGAGATGACCTTGGCTCGGGTTCGCCGGCCGACTTGTGCGGCCAGGCCCGCGGCGAGGAACGCGTCTCCCATGACGTAGACGCCGCCGTGGAAGTACAGGACAACGTGGCGAGGTTCGATTCCGTCCACTGTGATCTCAGCGGTCGGGACGCCGCCGAGTGCGGCTGCGGTTACGGTCACCTCGGGGGGCAGCGGCTGCGCGGATAGCAGTTCCCTGAGCAGCCGCCGCTGCTCGATGGCATCGATGTCGGCGGGGAAAGCTGACTGTCGCAGGACGGCGTCAAGGGTCTCTCGCTGCTCAGTGCTCACGGAGGACCTCCTTCGGTTGGCTGGTATAGGCGCGGGGAGCCGATGGGAGCTGGCTTGCTCCGAGGCTCGGCGTTACGCAGGTGAGAAGCCGTCACCGGATCACAGTGATTCGCGCGAGCGCCGGCGCACTCGGGTTGCCCGAATCGCTCCTCGACTACCCGGCCGACACCACTAGGGCCATCGCCTCGCTGCACTACAGCAACACCTTCGCCCGCACTCCGGACGTCAGGTACGTCTTGGCTCACGCCGGGGGCACCGTGCCCTACCTGGCCGGGCGGTTCGGCATCATCGACGAGATGAACATCATCCGCGGAGCCGAGGCCCGGGCGTCCGCCGCGGAGACGTTCCGCCGCCTGTACTGGGATACGGCCCTGTCCTGGGGTGACCCGGTGCTGCGCATGCTGCGTGATGTGGTGGGCCTCGACCGCGTTCTGTTCGGCTCTGACTACCCTTACCTGCGCCGCGACCTCGCCGTCTCCTGCCGCGAGCACATCGAGGCCAGTCCGGAACTCGCCAGCAGCGACCGAACGGCCATCGTGGGAGTCACGGCGACCAAGCTGATCCCGCGGCTAGCCAGCCTGCGGACGCAGTTCACCGGAATCCGGTGACGACCTCTCACCTTCGTGGCAGTGAACCTGAAAACGCCCGGACCACCAGAGTCCGCGCGTGACCGGAGGGAGAACGCCATGACATCGGTATCCGGCGCCATTTCCGCGGAGGTGGTGGCATGAGTGAGCGTGTGGCGATCGTGGTTGGCGCGGGCGGTGAGCTCGGCCGTGCGACGGCGGGAAAGCTGGCGGCCGCCGGGTTCACAGCTGTCGGCGTCGACCGGAACGAGCAAGGGCTGAAGGAGCTGCCGGACGGCATCGGGCGCGAAGTGGCTGATTCGGTCGACCCGGCCGGGGCCCGGAGCGTCGTCGACAGGATCGCCGCGGAAGTCGGCCCGCCCGAGGTGCTGGTGAACACCATCGGCACATACCACCTCGGCGAGGCGCTCACGGCGACGCCAGATGACCTGCGGCTCATGATCGACGTCAATGCCGGCGCCGCGCTGTGGCTGACCCAGGCGGTGGTCCCGTATATGCGGGATCGCGGTTCGGGTTCCATCGTGCATGTGGCCGCGCGTCCGGGCCTGGAGCCGGCCGCCGGGATGGCCACGTACGCCGTCAGCAAGGCCGCGCTAGTCTACCTCACCCGCGTGCTCGACCTGGAGCTCCGCCCGCTCGGGATCCGGGTGAACGCGGTCGCGCCGCAGCTGCTCAATACGGCCGCGACCCGTGGGTTCCTCACCCCGGACCTGCTGGCGCACGCCGTGACGCCGGAGGCTATCGCCGACATCATCGCCTACCTGGTCAGCGAGGCCGCCGCGACGGTCAGCGGTGCGATCGTGCCCGCCTACGGCGCCAGAGCCGGGTGTGATCGGCAGCTCTCGAGCGACGGCGTCTTCGGGCCGCCGACCTGGACGTCCTCACTAAGTGGTCCGGTTCGTAAGTTCGTCGGGGGTTAGTGATCATGCTGCCAGAGCGTGAGTTTCCGCCTTGACGTGGGTGTCGATGCGACGTAGCAGGTCACTGAGGTCGGCACGGGTGAACTTCCAGTCAAACGGCCGGGCGATGGCGTTGTAGCGGGTCTCGAATGCGGCCAGGCGGCCGCGGATCTGGTCTAGGCCGGTGAAGTCGTTGGGGGTCAGGGCTTTGCGCTGGACGACGGAGAAGTAGATTTCCGCCTGGTCCAGCCAGGAGGCATGTGCGGGCAGGTGGATCAGCTGCGCGTTCGGCCAGGTGCTGGCCATCCGTTCGACTGCGGCGGCGCCGCGGTGGGAGGACCCGTTGTCGGTAACCCAGAACACCCGGTCCGCGCTGGCGTACGGCTCAGTGGTCATCACCTGCTCGACTAGCCGGGCGAACGGGGCGATCCCGGTGGTGTCCTCGCACCGGCCGGCGACCCGTCCGCGACGGACGTCCCAGGCGGCCAGGTAGGCCAGCGCGCCCCGCCGGTCGTAGTCATGCTCGACCCGCATCGCGCGGGCTTTGCCCGGTGGCAGGGTGGGGTGGCAGCGGCACCGGGCCTGGATCGAGGTCTTCTCATCGGCGCAGATCACATAGTCGCCGGGGCCCAGCGGCCGGCCGTCCCAGATCCCGGCGTACAGGTCCAGCACTGGGGCGGCCCTGGCCGCGAAGTCCGGGTCGCGGACGGAGATCCAGGACCGGTGCTGCCAGGGTTTGAGGGCGTCGCCGGCCAGCCACCGGCGGACCGTGGACGCCGAGGCTGCGATGCCGCGGCGGGCGGCCAGTTCGCGGGCCAGGTCCGGGCCGCTCCACCGCGACAGCGGCACGCCGGACTCGGCCGGCAG
>JBAPYC010001047.1:0-13740 GCA_049284535.1 Streptosporangiaceae bacterium | reverse complement strand
GGGCCAGCGCGGGCCGCGCGGTGGCCGCGCGCCCGCTGGTGGCGATGGCCCAGCGCACGCCCGCGTCGGTCAGCGTGGCCAGCAGCTCGCGCGACCCGGGCAGCGCCGTCACCGAATCCATCTGGGCCCGGTACTCGGCCGCGTGCGCGGCCTGGAGCCGGTCGATGTCTTCCCGGGACAGCGACAGCCCGGTCTCGCGTAGCAGCGCGGACACGAACAGCCCGCCGCTCATCCCGATGCGCCGGTGGATCCGCCACACCGACAAGTCGATACCGATCTTGGACAGCGCCTGCCGCCAGGCGATCACATGCTGGTACACGCTGTCGATCAGGGTCCCGTCCAGGTCGAAGAGGAAGGACGGGGTTGGTGGTTGAACATAGCTGACTGAGGCCATGGCCCCAAGCTTTATACCGAAAGGCCCGCAATCACCAACCCGCGTAATCTCTTTCACCCGCTGGCCGCCTGGCCGCCCCCTTCCAGGTACGCCCGGTTCGGGATGGCATCATTATGCAAATGGCAGAAACTGACGCGGAGCCGGGAATCGGCGCGTTTGTAGCGATCGGTGACAGTTTTACCGAAGGGCTCTACGACCCGGATCTCGCCGGCGGTTTCCGCGGCTGGGCCGACCGGGCGGCCGATGTGATGGCCGCGCAGCAGCCCGGGTTCCGGTACGCCAACCTGGCCATCCGCGGCAAGCTGCTGGACGAGGTCCTGGCCGAGCAGCTGCCGCGCGCCGTGGAACTAGCTCCCGATCTGGTCAGCCTGGCCGCGGGCGGCAACGACATCCTGCGCGGCTCCGACGTCGACACCCTGGCCGCCCATTTCGAGCCCGCCGTGGCCACGCTGCAGGCGGCCGGCTGCCGGGTGCTCATCTTCACCGGCTTCGACCCGCGTATCTTCCCGGTCATCCGGCTGCTGCGCGGCCGGATCGCCGCGTACAACATGCACCTGCGCGGCATCGCCGACGCTTACGGCTGCGACCTGGTCGACCTGTGGTCCATGCGCACGCTGCAGGACGTCCGGGCCTGGAGCCCGGACCGGCTGCACCTCACCAGTGAAGGGCACCGGCGGGTCGCCCTGCGCACCTGCGAGATCCTGGGCCTGCCTGCCGAGGAGGACTGGCGGGTGCCGCTGCCCCCGGTGCCGCAGGCCGCGGCCCTATCCGGCCGGGGCCAGTCCAGGGCCGCGTGGCTGGCCGCGCGCCGCGAGGACGTTCGCTGGGCCCGGATGTACGCGGCCCCGTGGGTGCGCCGCCGGCTGACCGGCGCCTCCAGCGGCAACGGCATGCCGGGCAAGCGCCCCGACCTGCTCCCCGTCTAGGCTGCTCCCCGTCCAGACGGTCAGACGGTCAGACCAGCTCGGTCAGGACCTCTTCTAGCCGGTCAAGCGACGCGGCGATCCACGGCAGCGCGCACGGGTCGGCCGCGGTCAGCGCGGTGATGCGCTGATCGTCGGTCTCGCCGTAGAGCATGGCCGTGGCTACCCGCAGCCGCAGCCCCCAGCTCTTGTCGCCGAAGGCCGAACCGGGCAGCACACCCATCGCGTACCGGTCCAGGAGCAGCTGCGCCAGGCCCTCGTCGCTGGTGATTCCGTGCCGCCGCAGCAGCACGTCGGCCAGCGGGGTGAAGTCGGGGTACAGGTAGAAGGCGGCCTGCGGCTCCGGCACGGCCGCGCCCGCCGCGGCGAACCTGTCCGCTACCGCCCGGGCGACGCTGGCGTGCAGGCGGCGGCTGAGCGCAATCCGCTCGGTGAGGGCGGGCGGCTCGCTGAACGCGAGCGCGGCCGCCTCCTGGACCGGCGCGGCCGGCGCGGACCAGATTTCGCTGCCGATGCCGAGCAGCCGCATCCGCAGCTCACGGCCCAGCTCGCCGTCCGGCAGCCGGGCCACGCCCAGCCGCCAGCCGCCCAGCGCCAGGTTCTTGCTCAGCCCGGTGGTGATCACGGCCCGGTCCGGGGCGATGGAGGCCGGGCTGGTGAACGGGGCCTCCGGGTCGTGCACCAGATCCCGGTAGATCTCGTCGGAGATGATGATCAGGTCGTGGGCCTGGGCCACCGCGCAAAGCGCCCCGATGGTGCCCGGGTCGGCCAGCCTCCCGGTCGGGTTGTCCGGCAGGGTGAGCACGACCGAGCGGATCGGGTGACCCTCGGCGCGGGCCGCCATCAGCTCGCGGTCCAGCCGCTCCGGGTCGGGCACGCCGCCGGAGCCGGCCACGAAGTGCACGTCCAGTCCGGCCAGGCGGGCCTGGGCGGCGTAGCTGACCCAGCTCGGCCGGGTCACGGCCACGTCCTCGCCGATGGCGGCCATCAAGCCGAACAGCAGGGCCTTGCTGCCGGGTCCGCAGACCACCGAGCCACCGCTGGTGGGCAGGCCGCGCCGGGTCCAGTAGCCCGCGGCCGCCTCACGCAGCGAGGCGTGCCCGGCCACCGGGCCGTAGGCGGTGCAGCCCGCCGAGGCAGCCAGCGCCTCGCACAGCAGCGGATGAGCGGGCAGCCCGGCCTCCCCGAACCCCATAGGCAGCACGGGCTCGCCGCGGCGGCGACGGTCGTCCATCGTCTCGTTGGCGGCGAGCGTCGCTGAGACGCCCACCCTGGACGGCCCGAGGAGGCTGAGCAGCGCGGAATTCGCGCCGGGACCGGAATCGGGGACACGATAGGCCGGAGGCGTGACGGTAAGGGCCACGAGACTGGCGACTCCTAGCTGCGGGGTGAGACGAATGAGTCGGGCATCACGCAACAAGAGCCAGGCCGGGCCTCGGCGCCCACATGTGACAACTTTGTGCGTCTCGTTAAGTTTGCGTTAGGTAAAACCATAAGCGCAAGCAGTGATCTCTATGGCTGAGCGTAAGATTCCCTTATGCTCGATCTCCACCGGCTCCGCTTGCTGCAGGAATTCGCTGCTCGCGGCAGCATCGCAGCGGCCGCCAGCGCCATGGGCTATACGCCGTCCGCGGTGTCCCAGCAGCTGGCCGCGCTCGAGCGGGAAGCGGGTGTCGCGCTCCTGGACCGGTCCGCCCGGCGGGCCGAACTGACCGACGCCGGCCGCCGCCTGGCCGCGCACGCCGAGCGCATCTTGTCCATGGTCGAGGAGGCCGAGACCGACCTGTCCGCCCAGGCCGCCGAGCCGTCCGGCCGGGTGGTGGCTACCGCCTTCCCGTCGGCCGCGGTGGCCTTCGCCCCGGCGCTGGCCCGCAGCCTGCGGGCCCATCCCGGGCTGCTGCTGGTGCTGCGGCAGACCGGGGCCCGAGAAGGCATGCGGCTGGTGCGTTCCGGCGAGGTGGAGGTGGCCATCGTGGACGACTGGACCAGCCGGCTGGCCGACGAGATCTCCACCAGCGGCTCCATCTTGACGTGCTACCACCTCGTCCGGGACCAGCTGGTGCTCGTGCTGCCGCGGGCCCACCCGGCCGCCGATCCGGACCGGCAGGTCGACCTGCGCGCGCTCCGGCACGAGTCCTGGCTGGCGGCGCCGGCCGGGGAGCCGTCCCGGCTGGCCGTGGACCGGCTGCTCGCCGCGGTGGGCGTGGCCCCGCCGGTGCTGTCGGAATTCGAGGGCATGTCCACGATCGTGAGCCTGGTCGCGCGCGGGCTTGGCATTTCCATCCTGCCGCGGCTGGCCGTGGCCGCGGGGGAGCGCCGGGTCGCGGTCCGCGACCTGCCGCACGGCCTGGACCTGTCCCGGGACATCCACGCCGTGGCCCGCACGGCCAGCGTGCGCCGGCCATCGGTAGCGGTGATCCTGACCGCGCTGCGCGCGGCGGCCAAGACCATGCCGGCCCAGCGGATCCCGGCCCCCGGCGTCACCGACGGCCTGAGCTAGTTCCCCGAAGCTGGTGCCCCGGAAACTGGCACCCCTAAGCTGGCCGGGTGGACCTTGACCTCGACGGTGCCGCCCTGACCGCCCAGATCGTGGACATCCCCTCGGTCAGCGGCGAGGAGAAACCGCTGGCCGACGCCATCGAGGGCGCGCTGCGGAAGCTGCCGCACCTGACCGTGCACCGGGACGGCAACGTGATCGTGGCCCGCACGACGCTCGGCCGGGCCGAACGGGTCATCCTGGCCGGGCACCTGGACACGGTCCCGCTGGCCGGCAACCTGCCGTCCCGCGTGGAGGGAGACCGGCTGTACGGCTGCGGCACCACGGACATGAAATCCGGGGTGGCGGTGCAGCTGCGCCTGGCCGCCACGCTGACCTCCCCGGCCCGTGACGTCAGCTACATCTTCTACGACTGCGAGGAGGTCTCGGCCGAACGCAACGGGCTGCTGCGGCTGAGCCAGACCAGCCCCGAGCTGATGGCCGGCGACTTCGCCGTGCTGATGGAGCCCAGCGCGGCCGAGATCGAGGGCGGCTGCCAGGGCACGCTGCGGGCGGAGATCGCGGTGGCCGGAAAGCGCGCGCACACCGCCAGGTCCTGGATGGGGCGCAACGCCATTCACGAGGCGGGCGCGGTGCTGGACATCCTGCGCGCCTACACGCCTCGGGAACCCGAGGTCGACGGGCTGCGCTATCACGAGGGCCTGAACGCCGTGGCTGTCCGCGGCGGCGTGGCCGGCAACGTGGTGCCAGACGAGTGCGTCGTCACGGTCAACTACCGGTTCGCCCCGGACCGCACCGCCGGGCAGGCCGCGGACTACGTCCGTTCTTTGTTCCGCGAGTGGCCGGTCACGATGCTGGATGTGGCCGAAGGCGCCCGGCCCGGGCTAGGCCAGCCGGCCGCGGCCGCGTTCGTCGAGGCGGTGGGCGGCACCCCGCGGGCCAAGCTCGGCTGGACCGACGTCGCCCGGTTCGCCGCCCTAGGCGTCCCGGCGGTGAACTACGGGCCTGGTATCTCGGAGATCGCGCACACCGCCGGGGAGTACGTGGAGATCGGCAAGATCGCCGACTGCGAGAACCGCCTCCGGTCCTGGCTGGACGCAAGCTGACGGTCAGCAGGCAGCAGCCCTCAGCGGGCGTTAGCCGTCAGCGGGCGTTAGCCGTCAGCGGGCCGGCCCGTAGCCCAGCGGCACCGACTTGGTGTGCTGGACGCCGTCGATCCCGGTCCAGGTGATCGTGACGACGTCATCCGCGTGGTAATGCAGGGTGGCCTGGGTCAGCGAGTTGGGCGTGGTGACCGGCTGGCCGTCCACCGACGTGATCACGTCGCCCGGGACCAGGCCAAGCGAGCTCGCCGAGGTCTGGCACAGCACCCCCAGGACCAGTGCGCCCGCCCCGGCCGGCGCGATCTGGGCCGGCACCCCGGCCGTCGGGCTGCTGCTCACGCAGCCCGAACCGCTGCCCCGGGCCGCGCCGCTCGCCGCTTCGTCGGCCCGCTGCTGGACCGGGTTCGAGCTGCCGCTCGTCGCGAGTTGCACGCCCAGGAAGCCGGGCAGGCCGATGTACACGTTGGCGGACGACGTCCCCGCGGCGATCTGCTGCGCGATGGAGAGCGCGAAGTTGATCGGGATGGCGAAGCCGACGGTGCCCCCTGGCTGCCCGACCTGGCTGGAGGTGGAGGTGTTGGCGGCAGTGATCATGCCGATGACCTGGCCCGCGTTGTTGGCCAGCGCGCCGCCCGAGTCCCCCTGCTGGATCAGCGCGTTGGTCTGCAGCATGTGCTTGAGGTCTTCGGTGCTATCCGAGGCCTGGTCGTTGGCCTGGATCGCGCGGTTCAGCGCGTTGATGATGCCCGCGGCGGGCGTCGCCCCGCCCTTGCCGTCGGCGTTGCCCAGTGCCAGCACCGGCGTGCCCAGCTTGACCTGCGAGGAGTTGCCGGTGGTGACGGTGGCCAGGTTTGAGGCGCCCTCGAGCTGGAGCAGGGCCACGTCGTCGGTGATGTCGTAGCCGATGACCCGGGCCGGATAGGTTTGCGACCCGCTCCCCGGGTCGGCCAGCGTGGCCGTGATGCGGGTGGCCCCGTCGATCACGTGGTTGTTGGTCAGTACCAGCCCGTTCGCCGACAGGATCATCCCGCTTCCTTCGGCCGTCTCGCTGGAGTACGTCAGCGTCGCGGTAATGTCCACCAGGCCCGGGGCAACCTTCTTCTCCACCGCGGTCCGGTTCAGCGGCGCCGATGCCGTGCCGCTGCCGGCCGCGTTGTTGTGTGGCCCGGGCACATCCTGGGAGGAGATGGCGGGCGCGGCCGTCTGCCCCTGGCTGCCCAGCGCCACCGTGACCCCGGCCCCGATGGCCGCCGCCAGCGCCGCCACCGCGACGTAGATCAGCCAGCGCCTTCCGCGCCGCCGCCGGCCGCCCCCGTACCCAAACTGGCCGGCCGGCGCATCCGGACGTGACGCCGGTTCGCTGGCGTACCAGACCTGGCCGCCAGGTTCACCCTGACGCGGGTACGACGCCTGCTCCGGGCCGGACGGGACACCCTGGCCGCCAAAGCTAACGGTGCCGGGCTGGATGTTCTCCGCCGGAGTGGCCGGAGTGGCCGGGGGAGCCGGGCTGGTGTCAGGTGTTTCCGCCGCCTGGTCCTCGTCCCGTCGGCCCCACGAATTCGCCCACCCCGGTGGCCGCTGGCCGCCCTCGCCGTCGCTCTCGTGCATCATCCTCGCCCTCGACCAGACCAGGGTACGTCCGGATCGGCTCCTGCAGCCTCCGGGCGACAGCCATCTTCTAGCTAGCCCGCCCGAGCCGCGCGAAACCCGGCCGTTCTCTCGCGAATAGCGTGCGCCGCCACGAATTTCCAGGCCGTAGCTTAGCCCGCCACCGCCCGCAGAAGCATCTACGCAATAACGGCAGTATTCGCTCGCCGCCCGGGCTTAGCCCGCCGGGCCGGTGTTCAGGGTGATCATTGCGGTGTGCAGCCTGCCATCGGGGCCGACCCAGGTCAGCGCGGTCTCGCTGCCGGGGCGGTAGCGGGCGACCATGGCGTTCAGCGCACCCGGCGAGGTGACGGCCTGGCCGCCGAGCGCGGTGATCACGTCCCCAGCGGACAGGCCGGCCATATCGGCAGGCGTCCCGCACAGCACCCCGTCGACCAATGCCCCCGAACGAGCCGGTGCGACATTCGCGGGGACCCCCGTGGTGTTTCCGGAGGTGCAGTTCGGGCCGCTGCTAGCAACGCTGCCAGCCTTTTTCCGCTCTTGGCTGGCCTGCAGTTCCGGGCTGGTGCTGGTGCTGCTCGGCAGCAGCGCGCCCAGGAAGGCGGGCAGCCCGATCTGAATGTGGAGGCCAGCCTGGCCGGCGGCGATTTCACGCGCGATGGACAGCGCCCGGTTAATGGGGATCGCGTAACCGGAGTACACGGGATTCCCGCCAGCCGCGGTATCCATCGCGATGACCTGGCCCCCGGCATCGACCAGCGGGCCGCCTGAGTCGCCGGGCCTGATGTCGGCGTTGGTCTGCATCATGCCGTACAGGGTCTCGCTCAGCCCCGAGTTCCGGTCGCTGGCCACGATGGTCTGGCTGAGGCTGCCGATGGTGCCGCGCGCGACGGCCGGTGAGCCTCCTTTCCCGGCCTCGTTCCCGATCGCCAGGACCTGCGTGCCCACGGTGACGGACGAGGAGTTACCCAGGCTGACGGCCCTGAGCCCGGTGGCGTTCCGCAGCTGCAGCAGGGCCACGTCGTCGGCGGCGTCGTAGCCGACGACCCGGGCCTGGTAGCTCTTGCCGGACTTCACCGGCGTGACGCTGACGCTGGTCGCCCCGTCGATGACGTGGTTGTTGGTGAGCACCAGGCCCTGGCTGGCGTCAATGACGAAGCCAGTGCCCTCCGCCGTCTCCTCCAGGTACTGCAGGTTGGCGGACACGTCCACGACGCCCGGCTCGACGGACTGGTAGACGGCCTCGTTGTTCATCTTCACAGGCCTCGCGGGCCGCGCCGCCTTGGCCTGTTCCGCCCGGGGCACGCTGTGCCGCGAGGGGGCGGCGTGATGCACGGACAGGACAGTGCCGACACCGGCCCCCGCCGCGAGCACGGCCACCACCAGGTAGATCAGCAAGCTCCGGGCCCGGGATGGCGCCCCCGCCCGTTCCGGGAGCCCCCGTTCCGGGAGCCCGCGCGACGGTATCGGGGCACCCTCGCCCGCCCTGTCGTCCCCGTGCATCTCCACTGCCTTTTTGCCCGAATTCGCCCGTCGCCCGTAGGTCTCCCCGCCTCGCTCCCGGATCAAGCCACGACCCGCAGGAAAAACTCAGCCCGCCCGTAGAGAATCAGGCGACATATCGTGCTACTCTGCCTGCAAGACGCGATATGACGTGTATCGCGTACGGGGATTGACCAGGGGATCGGAAGGCAAGGGATCGCGAATGTCCACGCCGACTCAAACTGACAGGGACCTCTCCCGGCACGAGGAGATGACGGTGTCGGGGGCCGCCATGTCCGCCGCGCCGTGGGGGGCGGCCGTAGTGACCGGCGGTGTCGTCGCCGTCGGCGATCTGGGCTTGCACCTCATCGGGGCCGGGCTCGGGCTGGCCGCTGTGGGCGGGTCGGTGGCCATGGGTGCGGTGGCCTTCTTCGTGGTGGCCGCGGCCGGTGCCCTGTGGCGGGCCAAGTCCAGCCGGGCCATCCGCTGGGCCCGGAGCAATCCGTGGCGCTTCGCGGTCATGCCCGCGCTGGCCTGCGCGGCGATCGCGCTCGTGCTGTCGGTGGTGACCGGAGGCGGCATCGCCGGCCCGGTGCTGAGCGGCCTGTGGCACGGCGCCATCGTCTACGGGCTCACCGGCGCGGCCGGGATGGCCAGCCGGTCGCGCCAGCGCGCCCGCTAACGCCCCCCGGAACCAGCAAGCTAGCCCTTGGTGGCCAGGGCGATGCCCTTGTCCAGTTCCGCCTGGGTGACCGCGCCGAAGATCCGGTCGACGACGCGATGCCGCGCATCCAGGAAGAAGGTCTGCGGCAATGCGCCCACTTCGTAGGCGGACGCGGCCGTCATCTCGGGATCGAACCCCACCGGGTAGCTCACCTTGTCCGCGTGGGTGAACGACAGCGCGTTGGCCTGGGTGTCGTTCTCGTCGAGCCCGACGATCGCCACCTTGCCGTGCTCGGCGCGGTAGAACGCGGCCAGCCGCGGGGTCTCGGTCTTGCACGGGCCGCACCATGACGCGAAGAAGTTCACCACCAGCGGCTTGCCCGCATAGCCGCTCAGCGCGACCCGCTGGCCGGACGCACCGAGGGCCGGCAGGCTGAACGCGGCCGCCACCTTCGGTCCCGAGGAAGCCGCGGAAGACGCGGAAGATCCGGACCGCGACCCCGAGGACCCCGCCCCGGCCACCCCGATCGCGGCCAGCGAGCCCACGACGCACACCGCGATCACGGCCGAGATGACCTTGTGCCTGGTCACGGATTTCCACACGTCGCCAACCGCGCCCCGCCAGGTCAGCTGCCCTGGGCGCACGTCCTCGCCCGCCGGGGAACCGGTGCCGTGCTCCGTCTTGCTCGGAACTTTGCTCGCCATCTCACTCCGTGACGCTTAGCTGCCCGTTTCGGCCACGACGGCAACTTTATGCCAGCCGCCGGCCGGCCTGCCGCAGTGCGATCGCACGCCGGGCGATAGTGTGGGGCGTTCGTTGTCCGGCGGCTCCAGACGCCGCCGCGCACACGCGACCATCTGGATCTACCTAACGCTCATCTTCTAGGGTCCGTGCTCCGTAGGCTAGTACTACTACGTACGCTAGTAGATGTGCGCACGGCAGGAGGTTTGGTGACTGGTCTGGTTCTGGCGGACGGCGCTGCCAGGTACCCGGTCGGGCCGATCCAGCCCCGCACCCGGACAGCCTGCGCCCGGATAGATGGCAACGGGTGACCCGGATGCCGAACCTCATGCCAGCCACGGCCCACGCCGGGACCGCCGCCCCGGGCGGTGTCCCCCCACGGCGGTCGCCCCGCGTCATCGGCCGCGCGCTGGTCGCGCTGACCAAACCCCGCATCATCGAGCTCCTCCTCGTCACCACGGTGCCGGCCATGCTGCTGGCCCAGCGCGGCGTGCCCTCGATCCGGCTGATCCTGGTCACGCTGGTAGGCGGGACGCTGGCCGCGGGCAGCGCCAACACGATCAACTGCTACCTCGACCGCGACATCGACGCGGTGATGAAGCGCACCTCGCGCCGCCCGCTGGTCGTCAACGGGCAGGGCACGATCAAGCCCTGGGAGGCGCTGGCCTGGGGTCTGCTGCTCGGGGCCGGGGCCACGCTGCTGCTCGGCCTGATGGCTAACTGGCTGGCGGCGTCGCTGGCCGACACGGCCATCTTGTTCTACATCTTCGTGTACACGCTGCTGCTCAAGCGGCGCAGCCCGGCCAACATCGTGATCGGCGGCGCCGCGGGCTGCTTCCCGGTCCTGGTCGGCTGGGCTGCCGTGACCGGCACGGTGAGCCTGCCCGCGGTCGTGCTGTTCGCGGTGATCTTCCTGTGGACACCGCCGCACTTCTGGGCGCTGGCCATGAAGTTCCGCAAGGACTACGCCGCGGCCAACGTGCCGATGCTGCCGGTGGTGGCCTCGCCCGCGGCGGTGGCGCGCAAGATCCTGTGGTACTCCTACGCGATGGTCGCGGCCACGCTGGCCCTGGCCCCGTGGGCCGGCTGGATCTACGGCGTGGTGGCCGTCGCGCTGGGCACCTGGTTCCTGGTCGAGGCGCACGGGCTGAACACCCGGGTGGCCGCGACCGAAGCCGAGCACGTCGGCGACCGCGCCCCCACCGCCCCGATGCGGCTGTTCCACCTGTCCATCGCGTACCTGACCCTGCTGTTCGCCGCGGTCGCCGTGACCGCGTTGCTCCCCTGGGGCCACTTCTAGGGCCCGAACGGGCTGCCATCACGCCCCGCCTGACCCCGCATCACTCGCGGCCTAACGTCCGTTCCGGGACCTTAGTCCCGGCCCGTGATGACCCCGGTCCCTAAACTCCTCGGCCGCGGCCACCCACACTGAGCCCATAGATCTATGGCCAGCCTGGAGGCTTCGGTGGCAAACTTCGCTCTGGCGGGACCTGCGTCCGCCGCAATCAACCTGAACCATCCTGGTTCCTATCTGAACTGGAATATCTTCACGGTTTCGGTGGCGAACCTGGTCCTGATCGCGGTGATGGTGGCCATCTTCGGTGCCGCGCTGCTGCTGCCGTTCCCGAAGGGGCACGGTGCCGCCGACCTTCCCGCGGTGGACGAGGCGTCCGACGGCGGCCCGGCATCAGGGGGCTCGGCATCAGGGGGCACCGCACCAGGCGATGAGCGGATGTGGACTGCGCGGGTGCGCCGGCGTGCGCTGACCTCCCTGCCGCCGGGCAAGCTGCTGCCTGACCGTCAGCCCGCCTACGTCGCCTCCTGGGTCTACGTGTTCGGCGTGGGCGCACTGGCCGCGCTCGGCGTGGTGATCGTGAGCGGCTTTGCTCTCGCGCTCGGCGGCCCCGACTGGTGGCACACCAACCCGGTCGGCCACTTCTTCAACAGCTTGCACTTGTGGAGCGTCGAGCTGTTCATGGCCCTGATGGTCATCCACCTGTGGGGCAAGTTCTGGATGGCAGCCTGGCGAGGCCGCCGGGCGATGACCTGGATCACCGGCGTCGTCGCCTTCCTGGCCTCGGTGGTCGAATGCTTCACCGGCTACCTGTCGCAGCAGAACTTCGACGCGCAGTGGATCGCCACCAACGGCAAGGACGCATTCAACGCGGCCGGGATCGGTGCCTTCTTCAACCTGATGAATTTCGGCCAGATGCTCATGTGGCACATCGTGCTGATCCCGATCCTGCTCATCGCTCTGGTTGGGGCGCACGTGCTGCTGGTCCGCGTCCGTGGCGTCAGCCACCCGCTACCGGTAACCCGGCCGCATGGCCTCGCCTCCATCCGGGCCGCCCGGGCCGCTGACCGCGCGGCGTGGCGCGGCCCGACCAGGCGCTACGACATCCTGAAGGAAGGCGCCATCGCGTCGGTGGTGATCCTGGTCCTCACCGTCGGGCTGGCCAGCCTGCTGTCATCGCCCGACGAGCCGCCCGTCACCGTGCGCAGCTGGGTCCAGGTTGCCCCGGCCGACTTCCTGGCCACAGCGGCGAGCGAACTCGGCGGCACCAGCCTGACCGCCACCTACGGCCCGCCGTATAACACGAACGGAACCCCGCAGAGCGAGTGGTTCGCTCCGGCGAACTGGGCCGGAGTGCGGCAGCCGATCGATGCGGCGCAGACCTTCGTCCTCGGCCCGCTGGCCATCGCGGCCCCCACCGATCCGGCCCTGGCGGCCGCCCTGACCAGCTACCGTTCGGCCTCCACCAGCCAGCAGGCCAAGTGGGCAACCGCCTACGGTAACGCCGTCACCAAGGTGAAGTTCGTCAACGGCAACCCGGTGGTGCCCAAAGCCGCCGACGGGCCTGTGCCGGCGATGCTCGCGACCGAGTTCACGATGGCTCGCAACGGGGGGATCGACACCGACCTGCTGGCGCAGCGGCCGTTCTACGGCACCGACTTCACCAAGCCGCTGCTATTCCTGGAGGACGGGCAGTACTACGCCAACCTGGCCAGCGCCCAGGGCCTGACCGGGGACCAGTGGGGCGTCATGAACGAGACCGGCAGCTACCCCGGCCAGCCCTGGCTGTGGCTGTACCAGCTCTGGTATCACGTGCCCGGCTGGCAGAACTCGGCCAACGTGGACCTGATCGCCATCTACATGACCGGTCTGGCCACGGTGCTCTTGCTGCTCATCCCGTTCATCCCGGGCCTGCGCGACATCCCGCGGTGGATACCCGTGCACCGGCTCATCTGGCGGGACTGGAACCGGCGGGAGGCCAGTCCAGTGGGCCAGCCCGGCCCGAAGCCGGACAGCCCGAAGCCGGAGCCTGCCGGCCAGAAGTGACACCCGTTGAAGCACAGACGCGGACCGGTCCGCAGCGCCGGTCTGGCTGTGACCGCCCAAGTCCCCGACGGCCCGGTGCTGATCAGCGCGCCACCGGAGTGGATCGACCGGCTGGCCGGGGTGCTGGTAGACAACGGGTGCCGCTATGCGGGCCCAGGCGGCCAGGTCCGGATCCAGGTCCTGGCCCAGGGCAGCCGGGTCAGCCTGACCGTCGAGGACAGCGGCCCCGGTATCCCGTCTGCGGAGCGGCCGCGGCTGTTCGACCGGTTCCACCGGGCCACCGACGGCGGCTCCCGGCATGGCTCCGGGGCCGGGCTCGGCCTGGCCATCGGTGACTCGATCGTGCGCTCCACCGGTGGCCGCTGGTGAGGGCAGGCAGCAGCTAACCGGAGTTTTCCCGCGGGAAAGGTGAGCCCGGCACATGGGTACGGACGGCAGCGTGGTTCAGGGCCGAGCTCCTGTCCCGCCGGATCCGCCGCATCACACGCGTGCCCTGGAGGACCTGCCACCGGCTGCGCGCGCCCAGGCGGCCGGGCTCGTCAGTGCCATACCCAGCCCGACCATTCCCAGCCCAGCCAACCCCACCCCGGCCGTCTCCGCCCCGGGTCTGCGGGACCGGATCTTCGACGACCTGGAGGACACGGCCGCGGGCCTGTACGGGAACCTCGAGCGGGTCCGGCTGCTCCGGTTCCTGTCGGACTATCCCGTCCCGTCCTACACCTACCGGATCTCGGAGGTCATGGCGCGCGGTGAGCGCCCGGGACCGCAGAAGCACAACTACTTTTCTGTCCACCGCAGCTGCCCCGGGGGCCCTGTCCACCGCGGCCTGGTGGACGCCAGGCACACCCGGGTCGTCCCGCCGGGTCAGCTCGGGTAACGTCGATAGCGGGTGATGTGTTGTGATTCATGTCCTGAAGCTGTCCCGGCGGACCCGCTGGGCCGTCCCGGTCGGCGCCGTCCTGGTGACCGGCGGGGTGCTGGCCGGCTC
>JBAPYC010001046.1:0-8184 GCA_049284535.1 Streptosporangiaceae bacterium | reverse complement strand
GCCCGGCTGCTCGGGCAGGCTATAGGTCAAGGTGCCGCAGCGCTCGGCCGCCGGGTGCTGTTCCTTGGCTCGGGTGGCCTGTCGCACGACCCTCCGGTTCCGGCGCTGGAGGGCGCAGCCCCGGAGGTCGCCGCCCAGCTCATCTCCGAGGGCCGGCATCTCAGCCCGGAGCAGCGCGCGGCCCGCCAGATGCGGGTCATCCAGGCTGGGCGTGACTACGCGGCTGGCGTCTCAACGATGCAGCCGCTCAACCCGGAGTGGGATAAGAACCTGCTCGCTGTGCTCGCGTCCGGCGATCTGGAGCAGGTTGATTCCTGGAGCACGGACTGGTTCACCGAGCAGGCGGGCCATTCCGCACATGAGACACGGACCTCGATCGCAGCCTACGCCGCACTCGCCGCCACCGGCCCCTACCGGGTCACCACCTCGTTCTACGAGCCCATCCCGGCCTGGATCGCCGGATTCGCCGTTACCACTGCCCGGCCGGCCTCAGCCTGACCGGCACCACACTCTCCGCGGCCAGGCCCGGAGCGAAGGGAGCAATCAGATGGATTTCTGTATCGGCACCTGCGCCAAGATCGACCAGGTCGACCTCATCAGGCAGGCCGAGGATCTCGGCGTGACCCACTTCGGCGTGGGCGAGGGCCCGCTGCTGTTCTCCGACCCGTACCAGCAGATGGCGCTGGCGTCGCAGAAGACCTCAACGATCAACCTGGGCACGATGGTCACCAACCCGCTGACCCGGATCGCCCCGGTCACGGCGAACTCGATCGCCACCTTGAACATGCTTGCGCCGGGCCGCACCTTCCTGGGCATCGGCACGGCGAACAACGCGCTGCGGTCCATGGGGAACCGGCCGGCGACGGTCAAGGAGCTCGTCCACTCGGTAGAGGTCATCCAGGGCCTGCTGGGCGGGGAGCGTGTCACGCACCGCTGGCACGGCCAGGAGACCGAAGTCGAGTTCCTGGACCCGAACGGGCTCTGGTACGACATCAGCGAAGTCCCGATCTGGATGGCGGCCGGCGGACCCCGCGGCCTGAAGGCCGCCGCCGCGCTAGCCGACGCCGTCGTCTACTGCCTGGGCCCGCAGCCGGACATGATCCAGCTCGTCCGGCGTGAGCTGGACAAGGCCGTCGCCGAGGCCGGCCGCCCCGAGGGTTCGGTCAAGCTCATCTCGCTGACCTGGTTCTACCTGCTGCGCAACGGCCAGAACTGGGAAGACGCCATCACCGAAGGTTTCGGCTCCGGGCCGATCTCCTCCTGCCTGACCAACGCCGGGTTCATGAACGAGCACACCGACGAGCTCGGCGAGCCCATCGTGCAGGCCTCCACCCAGGCCGCGATGGCCTACCTCGGCGACCCGGCCGCCCCGGACCAGCCGCACTACCTGGAGACCTGGGCCAAGTACCTGCGCGGCCTGGACCCGGCACACAAGCCCCTGATCACCAAGGAGCTCGTGGACTACTGGTGCATGTACGGCGGCCCGGAGGACGTCCGCGAGCAGACCCAGCTGATGCTCGACAACGGCGTGGACCTGGTCAGCGTGTTCCTGTCCAACCCGTTCACCGCCGAGCGCGACGTCAGCGACATCGGCTCGTCTATCCTCGCCCGCGCCTGAGCCAGGGCCCGAACCTTCCCCACGACGCAGGAGATCAGCATGGAACTCAACCCGTCGCGTACCGCGGTCATTGCCGTCCACATGCAGCACGACATCGTCACCGCCGAGGGAGCCTTCGGCGGCTTCTTCGCCGCCCAGGCCACCGAGCGGGACGTCATCGGCCAAGCCGGGAAACTGCTCGACGCCGCCCGCCGGTCCGGCGCGACCGCCGTGTACACCCGCGTCGCCTGGCAGCCCGGCTATCCCGACCTGATCGCCAACTCACCCCTGCTGGGCATGGTGGCCCAGTCGCAGTGCCTGGTCGAGGGTAGCGCCAAGGCCGAGATCGTCCCCCAGCTCACCCCGCAGGACGGCGACGTCGTCGTCACCCACCAGCGCGTCGGCGGGTTCTCGGCCAGCCAGTTGGACCACATCCTGCGCTCCCGCGGTATCGACACCGTCCTGTTCGCCGGGGTGGCGACCAACGCCTCCGTGGAGGGCACCGCCCGGCAGGCATCCGACCTGGGCTACCGCACCATCATCGTGGCCGACGCGTGCAGCGCCGCCGACCCCGCCGCCCACGACGCCTCCCTCGCCTCGCTCGGCCTGCTGGCCGAGATCACCACCACGGCCGAGGCCGTCGGGGCCCTGTCCGGCGCGGCGGTGAGCGCATGACGGTCGCGGCCGTCACCCGCGACGTCCCGGTCTGGATCGCGCTGTCGTCCACTCCGCACGCCATCAGCTACGTCCAGGTCGGCCCGTGGCGGACCCGGATCCTGCAAGCCGGCCCGGCCGACGGCGAGGCGCTGGTCCTGATGGCGGGCACCGGTGGTCACCTGGAGGCCTACGCGCACAACATCCCCGCGTTCGCCCAGCGGTACCGGGTCATCGCCTACGACTACCCCGGGCACGGGTACACCACCCCCGCCATCGCCGATCTGGAACTGCCCGGCTACGTCGAGCACCTGGCCGGCCTGATGGACACGCTCGGCGTCGGCAGTGCGCATCTGAACGGCGAGTCGCTCGGCGGCTGGGTGGCGGTCAAGTTCGCCGCCGCCCACCCTGACCGCACCGGCAAGCTGGTCCTCAACACCCCGGGCGGCACGATGGCCCATCCCGAGGTGATGGAGCGGATCCGGTCCCTGTCGCAGGCCGCGGCCGACGACCCGACCGACGAGCGGATCCGGGCTCGGCTGGAATGGCTGATGGCCGATCCTGCGACCGTGACGGACGAGCTGGTCGCGATCCGGCAGGCCATCTACGCCCAGCCGGGCTTCGCCGGGTCCATGCGGCACATCCTGTGCCTGCAGGACCCTGAGGTCCGCCGCCGCAACCTGATCACCGACGCCGAGCTCACCGCTGTCCCGCATGGCGCGCTGGTGGTATGGACGTCGAACGACCCCTCCGGTCCCGCGTCAGCGGGCATGGACATGGCCGAGAAGATCCGCGGCGGCCGGTTCCAGCACATCGCCGGCGCTGGCCACTGGCCCCAGTGGGAACAGCGCGACGTCTTTAACCAGCTCGTTCTCGGGTTCCTGGGCGAGGAGCAGACGTGAGCAAGACCAAGGTCGCTGTCATCGGCTCCGGGAACATCGGCACCGATCTGATGTTCAAGATCATCCGCCTGTCCAGCATGCTGGAGATGGCCGCGCTGGTCGGTATTGACCCCGCCTCGGATGGGCTGGCCCGGGCCAGCCGCCTGGGCGTGGTGACCACCGCCGACGGCGTCGAAGGGCTCGTTCGGCTTCCCGGCTTCGATGAAATCCAGATCGTGTTCGACGCCACCTCGGCCCGCGCTCATATTGCGAACGCCGCCGTGCTGGCCCCGCTCGGCAAGCAGCTGATCGACCTGACCCCGGCGGCTATCGGCCCGTATGCGGTGCCGGCGGTCAACCTTGACCAGCATTTGGACGCGCCGAACGTGAACATGGTGACCTGCGGCGGCCAGGCGACCATCCCGGTTGTCGCCGCTGTCGGCCGGGTCACGCCGGTGCTCTACGGCGAGATTGTCGCCTCTATCGCGTCGAAGTCCGCCGGGCCGGGTACCCGCGCCAACATCGACGAGTTCACCGAGACGACCCGGGCGGCCATCGAGCAGGTCGGCGGGGCCGCGCGCGGCAAGGCCATCATCGTGCTCAACCCGGCCGAACCGCCCCTGATCATGCGGGACACCGTCCTGTGCCTCACCGGCCGGCTCGACGCAGGCGCCCGGGAGAAGGTCACTGCTTCGGTCCGGCAGATGGTGGCCGACGTCGCCGCCTACGTCCCCGGCTACCGCCTCAAGCAGGCCGTCCAGTTCACCGACCTGGACGCCACCGAGGACACCCGCACCCTCAACCCGGCCCTGCAGCCCGCTGACCGCACCCAGGTCACCGTGTTCCTCGAGGTCGAGGGGGCCGCCCACTATCTGCCGGCCTACGCCGGGAACCTGGACGTCATGACCTCGGCGGCCCTGCGGGTCGGCGAGCGACTGGCCGCCCGCGCTCGGCAGACCGCAGACCCCGCGGAGGCAACCCGATGAATACCCCTCGTCCCGATCCTTCTGGCCCCCGCGTCTATATCCAGGACGTCACCTTGCGCGATGGCATGCACGCCGTCCGCCACCGCCTCAGCCTCGAGCAGGTCACCGCGATCGCCGCCGCACTGGACGCCGCCGGAGTGGACGCCATCGAGGTCGCTCACGGCGACGGGCTGGCGGGGGCCAGCCTTACCTACGGTCCTGGTGCGCACACCGATGAGGAATGGATCGGCACCATCGAGAACCTCGAGCGGGCCCACGACCTCGGCGTTACTTCGGTCCGGGTCGCCACCCACGCCACCGAGGCCTACATCGCCGCCCAGCACATCGCCAAGGCCCGCGAGCTGGGCATGGACGTGTCCGGGTTCCTGATGATGAGCCACATGGCGCCACCCGGCGCGCTGGCCGAGCAGGCCCGGCTGATGGAGTCCTACGGCGCGCACTGCGTCTATGTCACCGACTCCGGCGGCCGCCTGACCATGGACGGCGTACGGGACCGGGTCCGCGCCTACCGGGACCTGCTGGACCCGGCCACCGAATTGGGCATCCACGCCCACCAGAACCTCTCCCTCGCGGTCGCGAACTCCGTCGTGGCCGTGGAGAACGGCGTCACCCGGGTCGACGCGTCGCTGGCCGGCCTGGGCGCCGGCGCCGGCAACTGCCCGATCGAGCCGCTCATCGCGGTCGCCGGAATCCAGGGCTGGCAGCACCAGTGCGACCTGTTCGCCCTCCAGGACGCCGCCGACGACCTGGTCCGGCCGATTCTGGACCGTCCCGTCCAGGTCGACCGCGAGACCCTGACCCTCGGCTACGCCGGGGTGTACTCCAGCTTCCTGCGCCACGCCGAACGGGCCGCCGCCACCTATGGCATCGACACCCGCGACATCCTCGTGGAGATCGGCCGCCGCGGCCTGGTCGGCGGCCAGGAGGACATGATCGTCGACGTCACCCTGGACCTGATCGCCCGCCGCGACCAGGCCGCCCAGCCCGAGCCGGAGGGAGTGCGAGCGTGAGCAGCGAGTACGACACCGACGTCCTCGTGGTCGGGTCCGGCCCCACCGGCGCCACCTGCGCGCTGGCCCTGGCCACCTACGGCGTGCGGGTCCGGGTGGCGACCAAATGGAACTGGCTGGCCAACGGCCCCCGTGCCCACATCACCAACCAGCGTGCCCTGGAAGTGCTCCGGGACCTCGGCGTCGAGGACGAGGCCACTTCCGTCGCCACGCCGTGGAACCTGATGGGCGACACGATGTTCACCACCAGCCTGGCTGGCGAGGAGGTCGCCCGGCTGCGGACCTGGGGCGCCGGTGAGAACCGGATCGGGGACTACCTGCAGGGCAGCCCCTGCCCGCTGCTGGACATCCCCCAGCCCTACATGGAACCGGTCCTGATCAAGAACGCCGCTGCCCGCGGCGCCGAGATTGAATTCAGCACCGAGTACCTCCGCCACGTCCAGGACGACTCCGGGGTCACCTCGACCCTGCGTAACCGCCTCAACGGCCACGAGTACACCGTCCGCAGCCGGTACCTGGTCGGCGCTGACGGCGCCCGCTCTGTGATCGCCGACGAGCTCGGCCTGCCGATCGAGGGCGTCATGGGCCGGGCCGGCACCATCTACACCCTGTTCAGCGCCGACCTGACCCGCTACGTCACGCACCGGCCGAGCATCCTGCACTGGATCATGACCCCCGGCGCCGGGTTCGGCGAGATCGGCATGGGCACCTTGCGGGCCATCCGTCCCTGGCATCAGTGGATCGCCGGCTGGGGGTACGACATCAGCGGTCCCGAGCCCGACCTGCGGCCCGAGGCCGTCCTGCCCCGCATCCGCGAGATGATCGGCGACCCCAGCGTCGATGTCGAGATCGAGAACGTCACCACCTGGCAGATCAACCAGGCCTGGGCCACCCAGTGCTCCAGGGGCCGGGTCTTCTGCGGGGGCGACGCCGTCCACCGGCACCCGCCGTCCAGCGGCCTCGGCTCCAACACCTCCATCCAGGATGCGTTCAACCTTGCCTGGAAACTCGCCTACGCCGTCAGGGGCTGGGCCGGACCCGGCCTGCTGGAGTCCTACTCCGCCGAACGCGCCCCGGTCGGCGCCCAGGTCGTCGCCCGCGCCAACCAGTCCCGCATCGACTACGCCCCCATCAACGCCGCTTTCCGCACCGAGGGCCAGGCCGACCCGGTCGCCGCGGGCCTGGCTAAACTCCGCGACCCCAGCCCGGACGGTGTGAAAGCCCGCGAGGCCCTCATCGAGGCCATCGAGTACAAGAACACCGAGTTCAACGCCCAGGGCACCGAGCTCAACCAGCGCTACGAGTCCTCCGCCGTGATCCCCGACCCGGACGCCGGCGAGGAAGTATGGCAGCGGGACCGCGGCCTGTACCTGCAGGCCACCACCCGCCCCGGTGCCAAGCTCCCGCACGTCTGGCTCGTCGACGCCAGCGGCCATAAGGCCTCCACCCTGGACGTCACCCAGAAAGGCAAGATCTCCCTGGTCACCGGGCTATCTGGCCAGGCCTGGGCGGCCGCCGCCAGCAAACTCAGCCTGCCCTACCTGCGCACGGTCGTGATCGGAGCCAAGGGCACCGAGGACCTCTACTACGACTGGCGCCGCGCCCGCGAGATCGACGAAGCCGGTGCCATCCTCGTCCGCCCCGACGGGTACGTCGCCTGGCGCCACCCCGCAGCCATCTGGGACGACGAGCAGGCCTTCCACCTCATCCAGCAGGCCCTGGCCGCGCTGCTGCGATGAAGAACCCTGGGTCGCTGCCGCTCATGGAGCCCTCAGCTCGTCCAGCTTGTCCAGCAGTTCGCCGAGCCTGTAGCGGCTGATCACCTGCTCACCGTCTGACTTGGGGATACGGGCCTGCCATACTCCGAACCCGCCATCGCCGATGATCACCTCTGGGTGTGCGGCCCGGAACGCCCGGAGGCGTAGCACCTGGTCCGGCTCATCGCGGAGGAGCCGCAGCACATTCCAGCTCATCCCTGCGCAGCCCCCGGTCACGGCCGCTGCTCCTCAGCTGGGATGCCGGTGATCTGGTGCGCCCGGTGCCGGTCGACCGTGAATAGCACCGCGCGGAGCACGACGCCGTAATCGCGGTGGAACTGGTGGCCGATGGCGGCGAGCAGGTCATCGCCGGTTCCGGCCGGGTTCCGGTCGCGCCAGGCCGCGACCGCAGCACGGGCCCGGGCCAGCTCCTCAGGACTGTCCTCGCGGTACCTCACGGCGGCCGGTGCCTTCCTGTCGTGTGTGCCTGTTTCGGCGGATACCGGCAGTCAAGCCCTTACCGGGCGTAGCCTGAAAGTGTTGTCCTGTGGTCACCCGCAGGGCGGTCCACAGGTCCACACCCGGCGGGATGGGTACACGCAATGGCGGACTTCGCCGCTGAGGTCCGGCGGCTGATGACCGATCGCGGCATGTCGCTGCGCGCCCTGGCCCGGGCGACGAACTACGACCCGAGCCACCTGTCCAAGGTCCTGTCCGGGCACAAGCCGTCATCCCCCTACCTAGCCGCGCGCCTGGATGACGCCCTCGGCGCAGGCGGCGCGATCCGGGACACCGCCCATGAACCGCCACCCCGGACGCGGAAGGCCAGCACACCGCAGCGGGAGCTATCGGGCGCGGTCGAGGCGCTCCAGGTCGCGATGACCGGCGACCCGGCCGGGCCGGACATCGGCGCGGACGGATTGGCCGAGCTAGTGCTCCACTACGCGCACGCTCTCGCCGTGACGCCCTCGGCCGCGGTCTACGGTGAGCTGCTGAGCGCCCGGTCGTTCGCCGGGACACTGCTGGGCCGGTCCGCGCGCCGCCAGCGGCCGGACCTGACGGTCACGGCCGGGTGGCTGTCCAGCCTGCTGGCCATCTCGGCGGCTGATCTCGGCGACCACGCCGCCGCGGTCATCTGGTGTACCGATACCGAACGACGCGGCCGGGACGCCTCCTACCCCGAACTGCTCGGCTGGGCGGCGCTGACCCGGGCGCTGATCGCCTGGTACCAGGGCGACCCGCTGGCCTCGGCGGCCGCCGCCCAGCGCGGCCAGGCCAGCGGGCAGCCCGGGTCGGTCG
>JBAPYC010001045.1:0-8750 GCA_049284535.1 Streptosporangiaceae bacterium | reverse complement strand
CGGTGCGGGTGGCCCGCCACGTCCCGGTGGCGGCGGTCGCGGCCGCAGTGGCACCCAGGGAGCCTTCGGGCGTCCCGGCGGGCGTCCGTCGCGTGGCCGGAAGTCGAAGAAGCAGCGGCGTCAAGAGTTTGACAACATGCAGGCGCCGACCATTGGCGGCGTCCAGGTCCCGCGCGGCAACGGCCAGGTAGTCCGGCTGTCCCGCGGTGCCTCACTGAGCGACTTCGCGGACAAGATCGGTGCCAACCCCGCGTCGCTGGTGCAGGTCATGCTGCATCTCGGCGAGATGGTGACGGCGACCCAGTCGGTCAACGACGAGACGCTCCAGGTGCTCGGCGCCGAGCTGAATTACACCATCCAGGTCGTCTCGCCCGAGGAAGAGGACCGGGAGCTGCTCGAGTCGTTCGACATCGAGTTCGGTGAGGACGAGGGCGAGGAGGGCGACCTGATCGCCCGTCCGCCGGTCGTCACGGTCATGGGCCATGTCGACCACGGCAAGACCAAGCTGCTCGACGCGATCAGGCACGCCAATGTGGTGGCGCGCGAGGCCGGCGGCATCACCCAGCACATTGGCGCGTACCAGGTGGCCACCGAGGTAGACGGCGAAGAACGCAAGATCACCTTCATCGACACCCCCGGTCACGAGGCCTTCACGGCCATGCGTGCCCGCGGCGCCGAGACCACCGACCTGGTGGTCCTGGTGGTGGCGGCTGATGATGGCGTGAAGCCGCAGACCACGGAGGCGCTGAACCACGCGCAGGCCGCGGGCGTGCCGATCGTGGTAGCCGTGAACAAGGTCGACAAGGAAGGCGCCGACCCGCAGCGGGTACGGGCCCAGCTGACCGAGTACGGGCTGATCGCGGAGGAGTTTGGCGGTGATACCCAGTTCGTGGATGTGTCCGCCACCAAGCGGACCGGCCTCGCTGAGCTGCTCGAGGCGATCGTCCTGACCGCCGACGCCTCGCTCGACCTGCGGGCCAACCCGCACCAGGACGGGCAGGGCGTCGCCATCGAGGCGCACCTGGACAAGGGCCGCGGCCCGGTGGCGACGGTGCTCGTCCAGCGCGGCACGCTGCACGTCGGCGACTCGATCGTGTGTGGCGAGGCGTACGGCCGGGTCCGGGCCATGCTCGACGAGAACGGCGAGCAGATCGCCGAGGCAGCGCCGTCCCGTCCGGTCATGGTGCTCGGCCTGACCGCCGTCCCGGGTGCGGGTGACAACTTTCTCGTTGTCTCCGACGACCGGATGGCCAGGCAGATCGCCGAGCGCCGGGAGGCCCGCGAGCGCGTCGCCCAGTTCGCCAAGGGACGGCGCCGGGTCACGCTTGAGGACCTGGACCAGGCGTTCAAGGCCGGTGAGCGCGAGGAACTGCTGCTCATCATCAAGGGTGACGTGTCCGGTTCGGTGGAAGCCCTCGAGGACGCGCTGCTCAAGCTGGATGTCGGCGAAGAGGTCAGCCTGCGTGTGATCGGCCGCGGTGTCGGTGCGATCACCCAGGACGACGTCAACCTGGCCATCGCCTCGGACGCGGTGATCATCGGCTTCAACGTCCGGCCGGCCGGCCGGGCAGGCGAGCTGGCACAGCGCGAGGGCGTGGATATCCGCTACTACTCGATCATCTACCAGGCGATCGAGGAGGTCGAAGCCGCGCTCAAGGGCATGCTCAAGCCCGAGTTCGAGGAGGCGCAGCTCGGCACGGCGGAGGTCCGCGAGGTCTTCCGGGTGCCGCGGGTCGACAACATCGCCGGCTGCATCGTCCGCTCCGGCTCTATCCACCGCGGCAGCAAGGCGCGGATCATCCGGGACGGTGTGGTCATCTCCGACAACCTCACGGTGGAGTCGCTGCGCCGGTTCAAGGAGGACGTGACCGAGGTCCGCGAGGGCTTCGAATGCGGTATCGGCGTTGGCTACAACGACATCAGGGTCGAGGACACGATCGAGACCTTCGAGATGAGGGAGAAGCCGAGGGCCTGACCGGATACGGGTTGCCGGCGCTCCGGGCGTGTACGTCGCCGCGCTGACACTGGACGTCCTGCTTGGCGATGTGCATTCGCTCAAAGCCAAGCGGGGCGTCGTCCGGCCGCTGGTCGCCGAGCTTCGCCGGTGCTATCCGGGTGTCGCGGTCGCCGAGACCGGGCACCTGGATCTGCACCGGCGGGCCGAGATAGGCGTGGCTGTCGTCTCCGCGACGGCCACCAACGCGATGAGCGTGCTGGCCGAGTGCGAGCGCCTCGTGGCCCGGCATCCGGAGATCGAGCTGCTGTCGGCCCGGCAGCGGCTGTTCAACGAGGAGGAGTGACACAGCATGGACGCCGCGAGGGCACGCAAGCTCGCCGACCGGATCAGCCAGATCGTCGCGGAAATGCTGGAGCGCCGGATCAAGGACCCGCGGCTCGGCTTCGTGACCGTCACCGAGGCGCGGCTGACCAACGACCTGCGTGAGGCCACCGTGTACTACACGGTGTACGGCACCGACGCCGAGCGCGCCGATACCGCGGCCGCACTGGACAGTGCCACCGGCATCATCCGGTCCGAGGTCGGGCGGCAGCTCGGCCTGCGGCACACGCCGTCGCTGGAGTTCGTGGCCGACGTGCTCCCCGATACCGCTCACCGGATCGAGGAGCTGGTCTCGCAGGCTAGGGACGCCGACACCGAGCTGGCGCGGGCCCGCCAGGGCGCCCAGTACGCCGGCGACCCGGATCCTTACCGCAAGCCCGCCGAAGACGACGACGACGAAGACGACGAATGACCGAACCACCCGCGAAGCCGGCCAGCGGACTGGTCGTGGTGGACAAGCCGGGCGGCATGACGTCGCACGACGTGGTGGCGCGGATCCGCCGGCTGGCCGGGACGCGGAAGGTCGGGCACGCGGGGACCCTGGACCCGATGGCGACCGGGGTCCTGGTCGTCGGGGTGGAGAAGGCGACCCGGCTGCTCGGGTACTTGACGCTGACCGAGAAGGAGTACCAGGCCACGATCAGGCTCGGCCAGTCGACCAGCACCGACGACGCGGAGGGTGAAATCACCGGCGCCGCGCCCGCCGCGGACGTGTCCGCGGAAGCCCTGGATAAGGCCGTGGCCGGGCTGACCGGGGATATCCAGCAAGTGCCGCCCGCGGTCAGCGCGATCAAGGTCGGCGGGCAGCGCGCCTACCGGCTGACCCGGGCCGGGGCGGCCCCCGAGCTCAAGCCCAGGCCGGTGACGGTCCACGAGTTCACGATCACCGGGATCCGGCACGAACAAGATGGCGCCCTGCTCGACGTGGACGCCACGGTGCGCTGCTCGAGCGGCACCTACATCCGGTCCCTGGCCCGCGACCTGGGCAACGCGCTCGGTACCGGTGGCCACCTGACCCGGCTGCGCCGCACCCGGGTCGGCGGTTATGGTCTGGACGTGGCCCGGACACTGGACCAGCTGGCCGGGCATTTCGAGATCCTGCCGCTGGCCCAGGCCGCTTCGGCGGCGTTCCCGCGCCGGGAGCTGACCGCGGACGAGGCTCGCCGCCTCACCAATGGCGGCCGCCTGGCCGCGGTCGCTGCAGGTCGGGCAACCGGACCGACCGCCGCCTTCGCGCCCGACGGCACCTTGATAGCCCTGGTCACCGAAGAGGCGGGGCAGGCGCGCTCGCTGGCGGTCTTCGCGTGAACCGCCGTGGGCTGGTAACCCGCCGTTCACGGGCCCGACGTAACCTGATCGCGATCCGCCACCGGGCATGACTAGGCTTGTGCTCTGCCGGCAAAGGAGGGACGGAGAACGTGTACCGCTGGTACGGCTTGGCGGAAGTGCCCTCCGGCTGGGGCCGGTGCGTAGCCACGATAGGGGTATTCGACGGTGTGCACCGGGGCCACCAGCGCATCGTCGGGCGCGCATTGGAGATCGCCCGGGAGCGGAATCTGCCGGTCGTCGTGATCACCTTCGACCCGCATCCGGACGAGGTGATCAGGCCGGGCTCGCACCCGCCGATGCTCACCACCACCCGGCGGCAGGCCGAATTGCTTGAGGATCTCGGTGCCGACGCCATGGTCGTGCTGCCGTTCAACGTGGACTTCTCCCGGCTCAGCCCGGACGAGTTCGTCCGGGTGGTGCTGTCCGAGCGGCTGCACGCTACCGCCGTGGTGGTGGGGGAGAACTTCCGGTTCGGGCACAAGGCCGCCGGCGACGTGCCGCTGCTGGCCCAGCTCGGCGAGAAGTACGACTTCACCGGGGAAGGCGTGCCGCTGCTGGTGGCCGACGGGGTGACGATCTCCTCCAGCTACATCAGGGAACGGCTGGCCGACGGAGACGTGGTCGCCGCCGCGGCAGCCCTGGGACGCCCGCACCGGGTCGAGGGCGTTGTCGTCCGCGGTCACATGCGCGGTCGCGGCCTGGGCTTCCCGACCGCCAACCTGGAGACCCCGCAGTACACCGCGACGCCCGCCGACGGCGTCTACGCCGGCTGGCTGACCAGCCTGGATCTGGACGGTGGCGAGGCCAGCCGCTGGCCCGCCGCGATCTCGGTCGGCACCAACCCGACGTTCGGCCTGGGGGACCGCACCGTCGAGGCGTACGCGCTCGACCGCGACGACCTGGATCTGTACGGTACCCACGCCGCCATCGACTTCACCGCCCGGCTGCGCGGCACCGAGCGGTTCGACTCCGTCGAGGCCCTGATCACCCAGATGCACGAAGACGTGGCCCAGGCCCGCACCCTGACCGCCGGCTAGCCGCCGGGCGGGGCCGGCTAGCCGCCGAGGTCACCGGCTAGCCGCCGAGCTCACCGGTCACAGCGACGCGTACAGCGCCCGCTCGAAGTCGTTGTACAGCTTGAGTGCCTCGGGCGTTACGAACGGCAGGAAGTTGCTGTAGATGGAGCCGCAGATGCCGGTGGTGCGGTCGACCCAGAACTGGGTGTTGCACAGCCCGGCCCAGGCCCCGGACCACGCCCGCCGCATGCCCGGGATGTCGGCGGTGTTGAGCAGCAGGCCGTACCCCCACTTGAAGCCGGGCCCGGCCTGGAAGTCGCAGCTCGAGGCGGGGTCGGCGGTCCGCAGGTCGGCCGGGAAGTCCAGGTCGCCGATCTGGTTGCTGAACGCCGCGTCGACCGTGGACTGCTGCAGGATCCGGGTCCCGTCGAGCTCACCGCCACGCAGCAGCGCCTGCTCGAACTTGATGTAGTCGCTGGGCGGCCCGTAGAGCCCGTGGCCGCCGGCCCAGTAGTCCGGCGCCTCGTTCAGCACCTCGCCGATCGCCGTCCAGGTGCCGTCGTCGGCCCGGACGTGCACCGGCGTCGAGTTCGACCGCTGGCCGTCGTTCATCGCGAACGTGGTCTGGTCCATGCCCAGCGGGCCGGTGACGCCTTCCTTGATGGCGACGTCGAGGCCGACTCCGGTCACCGCCTCGATCACCTTGCCGAGCCAGTCGGTGTTGATGCCGTAGATGTACCGCTCGCCTGGGTCGGCCAGCAGGGGCGCGGTGAAGGAGGCCGCCGAGCCGGCTACCACGTTGGGGACGCCGGTGACCTCTTCCCAGCGGACCAGATCTTCGCTGAAGAACCAGTAACCGAGGCCGGAGGTGTGGGTGATCAGGTTCCTGACCGTGGCGGGCCGGGCTGGCGGCCGCAGGACCGGAGTGTCCCCGTCAAAGCCGGTGAGCACCTGGATCTCGCCGAACTCCGGTCGGTACTCAGCGACCGGCGCGTCCAGGTCGAGCTTGCCCTGCTCGACCTGCTGCAGCGCGGCCACCGTGCAGGGCATCTTGGTCATCGACATGATCCGGAACAGCGAGTCCACGGTGACCGGGTCGCTCTCCCCGGCCGCCCGCGGCCCGGCGGCACCGGTGTAGATGACGCCGTCGCGGTTGGCCGCGATCGCGGCCACGTGCGGCACCGCGCCAGAATCCACCGCCTCCTGCAGGACCTTGTCGATGGCCGTGCCGTCGATGGCTGCGCTCATGTGTAGTTGCCTCCTGCTTGACTCCGTTGTACCGGGTGGCATTTCCTCATGAAGTACCACGCCCGGAGGAGCAGTGCGCGTCTCATTCTGAACCCGGGTCGCGGCGGAGCCTGGGCCGCAGCGGAGCCTGCGCTGCGGCAGAGCCTGCGCGCCGGGCCGCGGATGGCCTGTATTACGGTCGGTGTGACCCAGCGGCGGATACCGGCGAAAGGAATGCACGGCCCATGGACCTGGCCAAGCGCATGGACCCCGAGATCGCGGCGGTGCTCGGCAGCTTCCCTGTCCTGGATCTCAGCGACATCCCGGCCGCCCGTCAGGCCCACATGGCCCGGCGGGCTGTGGCCAACGCGGGGGTGGCGCCGAGCCCGACCGTGATCCGGCAGGACCACTTCGTCCCGGGTTGCGGCGGCGCTCCGGACGTGCGGGTCCGGCACTACCGGCCGGCCAGCCAGTCCGGTGTGCTGCCCTGCCTGTACTGGATCCACGGCGGCGGCCATGTCCTCGGGCAGATCGAGCAGGACGACGTGGCCATGGACCGGCTCGTCGACTCGGTCGGCTGCGCGGTGGTGTCAGTGGACTGGCGCCGGCCGCCTGAGCATCCGTTCCCGGCCCCGATGGACGACTGCTACGCCGGGCTGGCCTGGACGTACCGGACCGCGGCCGAGCTCGGGATCGACCCCGGCCGCATCGCCGTCGGTGGTGCCAGCTCCGGCGGCGGTTCGGCCGCGGGCCTGGCGCTGCTCGCCCGCGACCACGGCGAGCTGCCGGTCTGCTTCCAGCTGCTGATCTACCCCATGCTTGACGACCGCAACGTCACCCCGGCCAGCGTGGCCCTGACCGACCCGCGGGTGTGGAACCGCACGTCCAACCAGATCGGCTGGCACGCCTACCTGGGCGACGCGGTGGGCACCGGCCAGGTGTCGCCGTACGCGGCGCCGACCCGGGCCACCGACCTGTCCGGCCTGCCGCCCGCCTACCTGGCCGTGGGTGATCTGGATCTGTTCATCGACGAGGACCTGGAGTACGCCCAGCGACTGCAGCAGGCCGATGTCCCGGTCGAGCTGCACGTGTACCCGGGCGCCATTCACGGCTTCGACGGTTCCGTTCCCTCCTCGGCCGTGGCCGGCCGTTTCTTCCGCGACCGCGACGACGCCCTGCGCCGCGCCCTGCGGCTCTAGCAGCGGAAAGCCAAACCGTCAGTTGACACTAACGTTAGTGACTTCTAACGTTAGTGATGATCAATGACATGACGGAGGGAGAACAGACATGGCTCAGCCGGTGGCGTACTTCGAGGTGCTCAGCCCCGATCACGAGCGCGCGCAGAAGTTCTACCGCGAACTGTTCGGCTGGCAGGTGACCGCCGACCCGGCCATGGGCGGGTACGCCCTGGTCGACACGGGGGCCGGCGAGGGCGCCATCGGGGGCGGTATCGGTCCCGGCGACAGCCCCGAAGACAAGGGTGTGAAGATCTACGTGCGCGTGGACGACCTGGACGCCTACCTGGACCAGGCCGAGAAGCTCGGCGGCAAGCGGCTCGTCCCGCCGGCCGACCTGCCGGCCGGCGCCGGCCGGATCGCAGTCTTCACCGATCCCGACGGCAACCAGGTCGGCCTCTGGGCCTGACCGTGCCGTCTCCGCGATGATGGCCGCATGGATTACGAGGTGAGCCTGGCGGAGGTCGGATCCAGCCGTACGGCCGTGGTCGCCGCCAGGACGACCTGGCGGGAGTTTCCCGCGCTGTGGGGGCAGCTGCTCGGCGAGGTGTGGGAGTGCCTGCGGGCGGGCGGAATCGACGGGGACTGCCGCAACATCATGCTCTACCTGGACAGCGTGCCGAATGTGGAGGTCGGCGCCCTGCTCGCCCGGCCGTGCCCGCTGACCGGCCGGGTGGTGGCCTCAGCGCTGCCCGCGGGGACCGCGGCGATGACCGTCCATCGCGGCCCCTTCGGGGAGGTGGGGGCGGCCCATGACGCCGTCGCCGGCTGGTGTGCTGCGCACGGGCACCGGCCGGCGGGCCCGCGCTGGGAGATCTACGGGCCGCACGACGACGACCCGGCGCGGCAGTGGACGCAGGTCTTCTGGCTGCTGTCCTGACCGGCCCTGACCGGCGACCGGGCCCCGGCCAGCCTAAGGTCCCGGCCAGCACCCTCAGGTCCCGGCCAGCAGCGCCTCGATCGCCGAACGCAGCGGCGCCAGGCGCGCCGCGG
This sequence comes from Streptosporangiaceae bacterium, assembly GCA_049284535.1. Classification (GTDB taxonomy): domain Bacteria; phylum Actinomycetota; class Actinomycetes; order Streptosporangiales; family Streptosporangiaceae; genus Palsa-504. Next base: position 612 of record JBAPYC010001045.1, on the reverse strand, counting down.
CTACCTGTCGCGCGGCCGCCAGCGAGCGCCCGTCCAGCTGCTCGGTGATCTCGATGTAGCACTTGATCTTCGGCTCGGTGCCGCTAGGCCGCAGCACCACCCGCGCGCCCGGCAGCCGGAAGATCAGCACGTCGGCCCGCGGCAGAGCCGGCGGCCGGCCCGTGCCGTCGGCGGCCAGGTCGGTCAGCTCCGACACCGGCTCGTCGCCCAGGGCGGCCGGCGGGGCGGCCCGCAGCGACCGCATGACCTGCTCCTGGTCGGGCGTCCGCAGCGTCACCTGCGAGGTGAGATGCACCCCGTGTGCCGTCTCCAGGTCGTCGTACGCCCCGGCCACCGAACTCCCCGCGGCCTTCGCGGCCGCGGCCAGCCGGAGCATGGCCAGGGCGGCGCCGATCCCGTCCTTGTCCCGCACCACGTCCCCGACCGCGTACCCGAGCGCCTCCTCATAGCCGAACACGAACCGCGTGCCCGGCCGGTCGTCACCGGCCCGGACGATCCACTTGAACCCGGTCAGCGTCTCGGCGTACCGGACGCCGGCCGCCGCGGCCACCTTGGCCAGCAGCGTGGCGGAGACAATGGTCGACGCCACCAGCCGCGCGGCCGGGCCGGTGT
>JBAPYC010001044.1:0-9346 GCA_049284535.1 Streptosporangiaceae bacterium | reverse complement strand
GTCGCAGGCCGAGCGGGACCGGGTATTCCAGGAGAATTGGGATAAGGGCAATGGCTTCCGGTTCATGTTCGGCACGTTCTGCGACATCGCCACCAACCCGGAGGCGAACGAGGCCGCGGCCGCGTTTATCCGATCGAAGATCGCCGAGCTCGTCGAGGACCCGGAGACCGCCCGCAAGCTCACCCCCACCGACCTGTACGCCAAGCGCCCGCTGTGCAACGAGGGCTACTACCAGACGTACAACCGGGACAACGTCTCGCTGGTGTCGATCAAGGAGAACCCCATCACCGAGATCACCCAGAAAGGGGTGCGCACTGCCGACGGTGCCGAGCACGAGCTCGACGTCCTGGTGTTCGCAACCGGGTTCGACGCTGTCGACGGCAACTACCGGGCCACGGATCTGCGCGGCCGGGGTGGGGTCCACATCAACGACCACTGGAACAGCGCGCCCACGAGCTATCTCGGTATCGCGACGGCCGGGTTCCCGAACATGTTCATGATCCTCGGACCGAACGGTCCCTTCGTCAACCTCGTCCCGGCTATCGAGGCCCAGGTCAATTGGATCTGCCAGCTCGTCGGGGAGGCCGAGCGCACCGAGGTCAGCCTCGTGGAGGCGACCCAGGCGGCAGAGGACAACTGGACAGCCACCTGCCGGGAAATCGCCGGCTACACGCTGTTCCCCAAGGCGCAATCGTGGATCTTCGGCGCGAACATCCCCGGCAAACCCAACACCGTGATGTTCTACATGGCAGGCCTGGCCGCCTACCGGCAGAAACTCGCTGAGGTAGCTGCTGCGGGCTACTCCGGTTTCCTGCTGCACACCGGATCCCTCGCCGCCCAGTCCTGACAGGCACGGCGGCACCGGTCGCGCTCGCACGGGTGACCGGTGCCGCTAGCCAACGGGCGAGCGCGCGGTCATCATGGAGCCATGGCCTCGACGGGGAGGCAGGAGTGGCTGTGGGACAAGAACGGACGCGGACGGCGACGGCCGAACGCCTCGCGTGGCCGGCCGACGTGGCGCGCGACCAGAAACGAACCCGGCAGGCTCTGGAGCAGCTGCTCGACCGCGGGCTGCTCGCCACGCCGGTCTCCTCCACCGGTGTCCGTGACGTCATCGAGCGCAGCTGGCGCCGCTGCGTCGGCGACGGGGTGCCTATCAGCGCATACTCGATCCCTTACCAGGAGGTCGGCGATCTGCAGCCCCGACTGCGCGTGGCGGCTGCGCCGGTTCTCGACCGGCTCGGCGACCACCTGAGCAATGTGCGGGTCGCCATGTTCCTGAGCGACAAGCACGGCCGCATCATCATGCGGCGGGTAAGCGAACCCGCCCAGCGCGCTGTCCTCGACAACGCGTACGCCGCAGAGGGCTTCGACTTCTCCGAGGACACGATCGGAACCAATGGGCTGGGCAGCGTGGCGCGGGAACGCATGCCGATCCTCGTGCACGGTACCGAGCACTACAACGAGGTACTCGAGGTGTTCACCTGCGCGGGAACCCCGATCTTCGAACCGTTCACCCGCCAGCTCCTGGGCACCTTCGCGCTCGCCTGTCTCGCCGACGACGCCAGCCCGCTGATGTGCGCGATGGCCACCGACGTGGGCCGGCAGATCGAGGGCAACCTCACGGCGATGCTCGGTGCCCACGAGCGCACACTGATCCAGTGCTACCTGCTCGCGACGAGGTCAGACCGCGAGCCGGTCATCGTCGTCACCGAGCGCACCGCGTTCGCTAACACTGCGGGCCTCGCCTACGTCAGCGCCGAGGTCCATGCCGTTCTCTGGACGCACCTCACCGAGGCGGGCCTGCGTCCCGGCCGGCACCGCCTCCGGGTGCCGCTCCCAGCGGGCTGGTGCGACGCCATCATCGAGCACGTCGACGATGCCGGGCCGACGAGCTCCGCCTACTGCATCCGGCTTCTCGGCGCGCCCGGAGCGGCTCTTGAGCCGGTTCGGACGACACGGTTGAGGTCGCCACGCCCGGCACCGCGCCTGCACCCCCAGCCGGACGTCGACAAGGAGCTCAGCAGCGCCGTCCGGTACGGGGAGTGCCTAGCGGTCGACGGCGCGCCCGGCACGGGGAAGCTACGCGCCGCGGCCGCGGCCCTGACCCGGGTCACAGGGACGGCACCGCGCTTGGTCGACCTTGCCCGCCCGGACTGCCTGCCAAGCCTCGACAGCGGGGATAGCCGAGGGGTGGTACTCCGGCATCTGCAGGACCTCTCTCCGCGAGCGGTCAACCAAATCAAGGCGGCGATCGGCGATGCCGCCGTCCCGGTCGCCGTCACCGTCGACCTCGGCGCCGCAGGCGAGCACGTCCGCGCGCTCGTCGCGCAGGTATGCACGATCGTGCGGCTGCCGAGCCTACGCGAGATGCATGCGCAGGTGCCGCGGCTCGCCAACGACATCCTGCGTGAGCTGCCCCCGCCGCGGGCGACGGGGTTTTCCTCCGAGGCGTTGCAGCTTCTCATGCGCTGGTCCTGGCCTGGGAATATCTCGGAGCTCCGGCACACCGTGGAGCAGGTGGCCCGGCGGGCGGCCGGCCGGACGGTCAGGCCCGGTGATCTCCCCGTGCACATGCAGCAGGTGTCGCCACGGGCGTACGGCATGATCGAGTCCGCAGAGCGGGAGCTGATCGTTACCGCGCTGCGGCGGGCTGACGGCAACCGGACCAAGGCGGCGCAGGCACTGGGCATCGGCCGAACGACCTTGTACCGGAAGCTGCAGGCGTACGGTATCAGGGTCAAGAGCGCACGCGGCGCGCAGGTGAAGCCGGACTCCCCCCGCTGACTGCCGCTAGCCGCCCTGGTCGCCGGGGCGATCGTCACCACCGCCAGCCGTTTGCGCATCTGGAGGCTGCATGCCCGGACCAGGGGGCCGGACATGCAGACCGGGAGCGGTGCGCGGCCAGGTTTCTGGCAGTGAGCGCACGGTGACCGAGGACCTAGTCACCTGCCGGGACAGGCCATCAGGCTGCGCCCCGGCGGCGCAGGTAGCGGAGCGCTTGCCGGGCGGCGTTGGCACCGCACATGCCATGTGCCCCGGGGCCGGGCGGCGTCGCCGCTGAGCACAGATACATGCCCGGGACGCCGAGATCGTAGGGGGACAGGGTGGTGCGAGGGCCGAGGACGAGCTGGCGGGCATCCTTCGCGCCTGTGATGATGTCGCCGCCGGCGAAGTTCGGGTTCCCGGCCGCGAAGGACGCGGGGCTGTACGGCGCCTGGGCGACGATCCGGTCGCGGAACCCGGGGGCGAACCGCTCGATCTGCGCGATGATCGCCGCGGTGGCGTCGCCGGCGTAGCCGTGCGGCACGTGCGCGTAGCTGTACACCGGGTGGATGTCGCCGGCTGAACGCTGCGGGTCGGCCAGGTACTGCTGGCCGACCAGGACGAACGGCCGGTCCGGCATCCGCCCCGCGTTGATCTCCCGCTCCGTGGCGGCCACCTCGGCGAAGCTGCCGCCCAGGTGGACGGTGCCGGCCCGGCCCACGTCCGGGCTGGCCCACGGCACGCCACCCTCGACCGCGAAGTCCACCTTGAACGCGCCCGGCGCACGCCGGAACCGGCGGAACGCCCGGGCCACCCGCGGGGGCAGCGTGCTCTCCATTAGGCCGGCCACCACGTCCGGCGCGAGGTCGAACAGGGTCATGTCCGCCGCCGGGAGCTGGCCGGCAGCCCGGACCGGCGTGCCGGTCTCGACCTTGCCGCCGAGGTCGTCCAGCAGCGCGGCCAGCGCGGCGGTGATCGACCCGGAGCCACCGGACGCCACCGGCCAGCCCCAGCGATGCCCGGCGGTGATGATGCCCGCCCCGATGGCCGAGGTGAGCGGATAGTGCAGCGGCCGGAACGCATGGGCGGCGACCCCGCCGAACAGGGCCCGTCCCTTCTCGGTGGCGAACAGCCGGGCGTAGGCCGAGCCGGGCAGCAGCGTCGGCAGCCCGAACCGGGCCAGCGCGAGCGGGTGCTCAGGTACCCGCAGCAGGGGCCGCATGATGTCCGGCGCGAACGTGTCGTACGCGGCCGATGGCCGGCCGAACGCTCGCCGCCAGCGGGCGCCGTCGGCGCCGAGCCCGGTTGCGGTGTCCTCGACGGACCGGTACAGCAGCGCGGCGTCCCCGCCATCGAGGGGGTGTGCACAGTCGATCTCCGCCCACCGCCAGGACAGCCCGTACCGGTCCAGGCCAAGGCTGTTCAGGAACGGCGACCCGGCCGCCATCGGGTGGAAGGCCGAGCAGTGGTCGTGCACCAGGCCGGGCAGCAGGCCCTCGCCGGAGCGCGCGCCCCCGCCGATCTGGTCCGCTGCCTCGAGCACGGTGACGTCCACGCCTTCGGCGGCCAGGGCCACCGCGGCGGCGAGGCCGTTGGGCCCGCCGCCCACCACGATCGCGGTGCTCATGCCGGCACCTCGTCCCGCTGGTCGGCCTGCGGTGCTGCCCCGCGCGACCAGGTCACCTGCAGCGGGATCGGGCCGTTGGGCAGCCACGGCTGCTCGGCCACCGCGTCGCTGACCTGCCACCGGCCACGCTCGATGACCCCGAGGGCCGCATCGATCACCTGGTATTCCTGGTAGCCGCGGTGCACTGGCTGGGATTCCACCCAGGCCACGACCAGCTCGCCCGGCTCGAAGCCGGCCTGGGCCTGCACAGCGGCGATCATGTCCGCGTTGTGCAGGTGCCCGTCGCCGAAGTTGAACCCGACCAGTGAGTTGCACACGAACTCGCCCTCGCGCACGGTCCTGGTGTCGATGTCGGGCAGGTGCCGCAGCAGCAGCGAGAACAGGCCGCGGCCCTGGCTGTGCATGGTCCGCCAGGCGATCGTGAGCTGCATGGTCACGTCTGCCCATTCGCGCTCGTAGCCGAACGCCACCAGCTGGTCGACCTGGTTGGCCGTGGGCCGCGTGACCGCGTCGAGCTTGGACTCGGCGCCTGGCGCGAACGCCCACACCGCGGAGGCCCAGTTGCCGGCGTACTGGCGCAGTGAGGGCAGGAAGGACACCAGGTCCGGGCGCAGGTTGCCCAGCACCGGGAAGAACAGCAGCCCGGCGACGATGACCGCGGTCAGCCACGGGGCGGACATGTCAGTCACCGCGTACCCGCTGCCGGACGGGAACCCGGCGAACAGGAACACCGCGGCGTAGCCGAACAGCACGTTCCATTCCAGGGGTACGGCCAGCGGGAACGTCGAGATGATGAACAGGTGGAACAGCACCATCACGACCACCGCGGCCAGGGTCAACGGCCGCCACGGGGACAGCAGCAGCACCAGCGGGGTGATGATCTCGACGAAGGTCCCGCCGCCGTGCGCCATCAGGTGGGCGAGCCGGGACGGGCAGATGTCACGCGGGAAGTCGCGGTAGTGTGCCCGCTTGAGCCACTGGAACGGGACGCCGGGGCTGTTGCTGACCATCGGCGGCACGACGTTGGCGAAGTGCTTGCCGAGCTTGGAGGAGCCGGCCCCGATCCAGACCGTCACGATCAGCAGCTTGAGCGCGATGATCATGTCGGTGAACGGCAGGACGGTGAAGAAGATCAGGGCCGGCAGGTACTGCTCGCTGCGCGCGGCCAGGAAAATGATCTTGTCCCGCAGTCCGCAGGCCACCAGCAGGACGATGACTGGGATGATCAGTGCCGGGCTGACCAGTCCTGAGGTGTTGCCCGGGACCGCGGCGGACAGCGAGGCGCTGTGCACCCCCGGCAGCGCGAGCGCCACGGCCAGGCTCACGAGCAGCGCGAGGTAGAGGCCGACGTCCACCGGGGTGCGCCGGTCGCCGGCGGTGAGCGGCACCCTCCGCCATGGCCGCAGCCGGATCGTGCCGGTCCGGGCCCAGAACAAGATCCCACCGGTCATCGGTTTGAACTTGCCGGCCAGCGGGCCCCACGACCCGGCCACCCCGGTCGCCTCGAGCAGTACTGTCCACAGCACCGCTTTCTGGTACACGACGGGCTGGTTCCACCACTGGCTGACGTGCCAGAACGCGGGCAGCCGGGACGTTGTGGTGGCCACCACCACGCCCCCGAGGATGTAAAAGAACAGCAGCTTGGCGATGTACATCGCGTGCACCATCCGCGGCGTGCCGAACCCGTTCTCGGCCCAGTGCAGTGCCAGCGTCTTCATTCGGTCCATCAGCGGCTGCTGCATGAAGGTGTCCGGGTCGACGGCAGGCAGGTCGGGTTTGGTGAATCCCATCACGGTCTCCTTGAATTCATCAGCGCGACGTGCGCAGGGCGGGCTTGTCGGTCTTGCCGATGGCGTTCTTCGGCAGTGCGGGCACGATGCGGATCGCCGTCGGGATCTTGATCTTGGTCAGCTGGCCGCGGCAGAGCGCCAGCAGTTCGTCGGCAGTCACCCGCGCATCCGGGTAGGTGACCACGTAGGCCACCGGGACCTCGCCTTAGATCTCGTGCGGCACGCCGATCACGGCCGCCTCCAGGACCGCGCCGTGCCCGGCGAGCACCGACTCGATCTCTTTGGGGTAGATGTTCTCGCCGCCCCGGATGATCATGTCCTTGATCCGGTCGACGATCCTCAGGTAGCCGTCTTCGTCGAGGACGCCGACGTCGCCGGTGTGCAGCCAGCCCCCACCCTTCACTGTCTCCGCGGTGGCCTCCGGCCGGCCGAGGTAGCCGCGCATCACGTTCGGGCCCTTGATGACCACCTCGCCGCGTTCCCCGGCCGCCGCGAGCGAGCCGTCGGCCCGCATCGTGGCCACCTGCTGGCCGGGCAGCGCGAGCCCGACGGTGCCCGGCTTGCGCGGGCCGTCCAGCGGGTTGATGGCTGACGCGCAGGTTCCCTCGGTCAGCCCGTACCCTTCGATGATCGGGAAGCCGAACCGCGACTCGCTGCGCTCCAGCAGTTCCACCGGCACCGGCGCCGCCCCGCACACCGCGAACCGCACGGACGAGGTGTCGCCGAGCTGTTCGGCGGGCAGCTCCGCCAGCCGTGCGTAGATGGCCGGCACGGCCGAGAAGTAGGTGGCCCGGTAGCGCGACACCGCGGCGAGGAAGGTGCCCGGGGCGAACCGGGGCAGGATCGTCACCTGCCCGTCGGCCATGATCGGCGCCAGGCAGCTCACCAGGATGGCGTTCACGTGGAACAGCGGCAGCACCAGCAGGCAGTTGTCGTCCGGGCTGAGCTTGAGCACCTCGCTGATCGAGGTGGCCATCGCCGCCAGGTTCGCATGGTCGAGCATCACGCCCTTGGGCCGGCCGGTCGACCCGCTGGTGTAGATCAGCAAGGCGAGATCGTCCGGGTGCGTTTCCGGAGCAGGCAACATACCGAACGGGGTGGCGTTCAGCTCACCGACCGCAAGCACCGGCACTCCGTGGCTGGCGCCCGGATCAGCGCCAAGCAGCAGCTTGGCACCGGAATCAGCGATCTGATAGCCAGCCTCGTTCGGCGTGAATACCGGGTTAACCGGAGTGGCCGCGGCGCCCAGCCGCCACGCGGCCATCAGCCCGATCAGCAGCTCGACCCGGTTGGGCAGCATGACGGCCACCACGTCGCCGTGGCCGACCCCGGCCGCGGCAAACTGCTCGGCGGCCGCCTCCACCCGGCGGGCGACCTCAGCGTAGGTCAGCTCGACGTCCGTGTCGCGCAGGCACACGCGGCCGGCCAGGCGCGCTGGGCGGTTCCACGGCAGGTAGTCGATGGTCATCGTTCCACCTCGGTACCGTCGGCCCGGCGCGGGCTGCGGCCGGCGCAGAACACCAGAACCAGCCACATGGCGAGGAAGAGGGTCCCGGTGATCGGGATGATGAGCAGGGAGAGACCAGATCCGGTCATGTCGGTAGCTCCAGGTCAGGTAGCGGGTGATGCTCTGACGGTAGGTCCGGCCGACAAGCCGGGAAATGTATCCCGATCACAAAGAAACAAGAAGAATAGGCTAGCCTTTTGGGCTAATAGCCCGATTAGCTGGCTCCGATTAGCTGGCTAGGGTCGGCTGCAAGACGGCGGGGCCCAGCCAGCGGCAGGCCGACAGCGCCAGCTCGATGTCCAGCCGGCTTTCCTGCAGCGGACGCCCGATGATCTCCTCGGCCTTGCGGATCCGGTAGTGCACCGTGTTCTTGTGCAGCGTCAGCTGCTCGGCGGCCGCGGTGAAGCTCCCGCCGGCGGACAAGAAGACGCGGGCCGTCTCCCGCAGCCGCGCCCGCGGCTCATCGTCGATCGCCAGGGCGCCCAGCGTGCTCTGCACCCAGGCGCGCGTGCTCTCCATATCCGCGCACAGCAGGGCCACCGGGCCGATCTGCGCGAACACCGCCGTCCGAGAGCCGCCAGGGCCCGCGGCCAAGGCCAGCTCCTGCGCCAGCAGCGCCTGGTGGTGCGTCCGGCGGAAGCCCTCGACGCCGGGAGCAGGCTCCCCGGCGGCCAGGCGCGTGCCGGGGTCGGCGTCGTCCACGGCCTTACGCAGCAATTCCCACTGGACGCTCGCGTTCCGGCCTAGCGGCAGCCACGCCCAGACGCTCGCCTCATCCCGCGGTACCAGCAGCGGCCGGCCCGGGCAAGCCAGCGCCTGAGCGGCCGCCAGAATCAGCCGCTCGAGCCGGGCCAGCCCCGCGCTCACCACGGGGGGGTCGGGATCCCAGGCGATGAGACCCACATGCTGCTGGCGCAGCCGGTAGCCCAACTCGGCTTCGACTGTGCCCAGCTCGACCTGCTTGTCCTCGAGCAGTGCCCGCACCCGGCCGGCCCGCATGGCGGTCTGGGTGAGCAGCCAGCGGTCGCGTTCATGCTCATACTCGGTGAAGACCTGCTCGGCGACCCGGTCGATATAGCCGGAGCTGAGTCCCACCATGCGACGCGCCGTGGCCACGACCAGCGCTACTTCCCGGCCTTGCTGGGCCAGTTCGTCGAGACCCCACTGCAGGAACCGCTCGTGGCCGACCCGGTAGGCGCGGATCAGCGCCCCGGCAGGCACGCCGCGCTGAGCCAGCCGCCGGGCGTACTCGATCGCCGCCGGCGGCGCTTCGAGGGTGTCGAGCGGCATCCCGTGCTCGAGGACGTGGATGATCGCGGCGATGTTCTCCGTGACGCTGGCGCGGAGTACGCCGACGATGGCGGTATCTCCCCGCAGCGGCTCGATCACGGCGGCGAGGTGCTCGGTAACATCCTGGGTGATCTCGCCCAGACGGCGGCCCAGGCTGGCCGCGACGGCCACAAGCAGCTCATCGTCTGCATGGCCGCCTGCGTCCGCGAACGACATCTGAGGAACCAATCGTGCATCCCATCTCGCCGTCTCAAAGTAACATCCGCAGAACGGGGATGGCAGTCATGCTTACTGCCGGTTCTCCTTGATGCAGTTCGCGCCCCGGAACCGAGGGTCCTCGGTAGCTAAGTAAATAATGGAGTGCGC
>JBAPYC010001043.1:0-3174 GCA_049284535.1 Streptosporangiaceae bacterium | reverse complement strand
CGGCTCCCCCGCGGCCAGCCGCAGCGCGGACAGCCGGTGGGCCGCGTCGGCGACGGCCGCGGTCACCTCGTACTCGATGTCCTCGGTGGCCAGCCAGGCGTACCTGGACGCGTCCCGGCCGTCCAGGAACTGCCCGCGGACCAGGGCCAGCGCCCGCTCCAGGTGGTCCGCCTCGGCGGCCGGGTCCGGGGCGATCGCGGCCTGGCTGGCCTGGACGAACAGGGCCCGGAAGACCTGCCAGTCGACCCGGGCGCCAGGTCCCAGGCGGAGCCGGCCGGAGGAGTCGGTGAGCAGGTTCGGCCGGCCGGCGGAGTCGGTGCCGAGCCAGGCGTGCACCCGGGACACGGTCGCGTCGCGGACCTCCGGCGACACGCCGCGCGGCCAGATGGCGCCGGTCAGCACGCCGGGGTGCACGCCATCGGGATGCGCGGCCAGGTACACCACCAGTTCGGTGGCCAGGGCGAGCCGGTCCGGCTCGAGCGGGCCGGGAGCCTGCAGCCAAACCTGGCCGAGCAGCCCGACCTCCACCGGCATGGCCACGCCCGGGACCAGCTGCTCGGCGGTCGCGATGCCGTCCGGGGCCAGCGCGGCCAGCGGCACGTCGGCCCCGTCCGCGGTGCCGCGGAACAGCTTGACCATGGCGGCGTACTGCTCCGGCGGAAGCAGCTGCGCCTCCAGGTCGAAGCCGAGCACGCCGGCGTGCAGCCGCCCTTCGGCCGACAGGTCCCAGGTCCAGGTGGCGCCGCGCACGTCCCCGGCGATCACGTAGCCGGCCGCCATCCGGTACCGGCTCCGGGCCAGCGCGAGCAGCCGCTCGGCCTGCGCCTGGGTGGGCGGCACGCCCATGATCAGGTAGTGCGGCGCCCACAGCCCGGCGTCGCCGGAGCGCGACCGGCCGGTCAGCACCGAGTCGATGCCGGCCGCGGCCATGGCGTCCCGGACCTCGGCGGCGCGCCGCTCCAGGTCGGGCAGGGCCTCATCGAGGGTCCGCACGACACGCACCCGTTCGGAAGAAATGTCGTTCAGGCCTTCACCGAAGCCGACCAGGGTCACCTGCATCTGGTCTGACCACCGGTTCGTCACCAGCTCGACCGCCAGCGCGGACAGCGCCGCCTGCACCACCTGGCGCGGCCCGCGCACCGCGATCAGGCCGTTCGCCACCTCCAGGTCGACCAGGATCCGGCCGGTGTCGTTGGTGCCCAGCGAGACCAGGCCCGGATAGGGCGCGAGCGCGCGGCCCGGGCCGCCGTCGGCGGGGTCCAGCCCGGCGATGGCCGCGAACGGCAGCCGCCACACCTGGCCGCCGTCGGCGGCCTGCCAGGGCCGGGGCGGGTCCTGGTCGGGCGGGGCGATCCACAGGTCCAGGTTCTGGAGGCCCAGGTGTGCGGCGAACACCGTCGGCGGCGTCTTGTCCCTGGTCGCGAGCTGCTGGGACAGGTAGCGCAGGCCGGTGTCGAGCATCCGCACGGCCGGGTCGTCCGCGCCCAGCCGCAGCGCCTTCTCGGCCTGGGCCGCGTCGCCCTCGGGCGCCGCGATCCGCCGCCCGAACGCCCGCCGCCACAGCTGCTCTCGGCGACGGCGGCCCAGCGCGACCAGCACTCCGGCCGCCAGCAGGGAGGCCGAGGAGAGTTCATAGGGCCAGGCCGGGGACGACTGGCCGGCCGCGGCGGGAGCGGCAAAGATGCCGTTGTCCGGAACGGAGCTGCCTTGACCGCCCACCGCCGGCAGCTCGACGTCCGGCCCGGCGGCCCAGATCCCGGCGGCGCCCCGCGATCCTGGCCGGCTGCTTCCGCCCGCCGGGGAGTCGGGGTGGCTGGTCATGCCCATCTTGCTGGCCATCTGGGGCGTCATGGCCTCGATGCCCAGGCCGTGCGCGTCCTTGGGCATGAGCAGGATCCAGCCCGGCCTGATCAGGCTGGCGATGGTGAGCTTGGACCCGTCGGCCTGGACCCGGTCGGCGTTCAGCTCATAGACCTCGCGGTAGCGGCGGCCGTCGCCCAGGTGTCTCTGCGCGATCTCCCACAGCGATTCGTGGAACCGGCCGACCGGCGGCTTGACCACGTAGACCTTGTCGGCATTGGGGGCGGCCTGGACGTTCACTGGGCGCACGTCCAGGTCGGCGGGCGTGGACGTGCCGCCCGGGGCGGCCTGGGCGGACACCGAGTGCGCGGGCCGGGCCGGCCCGGAGCTGACCACGGGAGTGAGCGCGGCGGCCGCGGTGAACAGCAGCAGCGCCGAGGCGACCAGCCGGTGCACGGCGGACTGGGTCGCGCCGGCCAGCGGGACCCGGCGGCTCTCGCGGTGGCTGACCGCCGCCCTGATCTCCGCCAGCACGCACCACACCAGCTGGATCCAGGCCAGCCAGATGACCACGGACAGGATCTGCAAGATGGCGGTGATGTCGAGCTGGCCGGTGAAGGCGGACAGCTTCGGCGCGGAGTGCGGCACCGGCAGGCCGACCACGGTGATCAGGGCGATCGGCACCCCGATGGTGAGCGCGGCCAGGGCCGCCGTGGCGGCCACGCCGAGCAGCACGTCGGCGGGGGTGCGGTGCGGGATCTTGGCCGGCTGCCGCAGGCCGGGAATCGGCGGCGCCATCAGCAGGCCGTCCGCGCGTCGGCCGACCCGCAGGCCAGGTAGGCGGTCTCGGTGGCCGTGACGCTGATGGCCGCGAACGGCGGGACCGGGAAGACCGGCTTGGTGGACACCATGACCTGCACGGTCACGTCGGGGGCACCTTGACCGTCGGTACCCACCTGGCAGTTCTGCATCGACGCCGTCACGCCGACCCCCTGACTGTAGGTAGAGATGAGACCGGTAGCGGGTCCGCCCGCGTCGCAGGCGCCGGCGGCCACCGCCACCTGCCCGCTCCTGAGCGCGCCCGGGTTGATGTCGTCGGCCGCGGCGCGGGCGGCCTGCTCGGCGATGTCGGCCGCCCGCGACTTGGCCACGATGACCTGGCCGCCGTCCACGACCAGGAACAGCAGCGCCACGGTCATGATGGCGAAGATCAGCACCCAGAGCGTGACCGAGCCGCGTTCGGCCTCGTCCCGGCCTTCCTGGGCCCCTTGATGGACGCTGCCGAGCCGCCTGGCCAGCCACCCTGCTGGCTCCGGGAGGGACAACCCCCCCGCGCCCCCCCGAAACCGATATAGCGCGCGCATCAGGTGCCCC
>JBAPYC010001042.1:0-4750 GCA_049284535.1 Streptosporangiaceae bacterium | reverse complement strand
CCGTTCCACCTGCCCGGGCGATGGCTCGTCCGGGCGGGGCACGTTGACCGGGAGCGGCCCAGCGGCCTTGGGCGCCGGGGCCTGCTCCACGTCCTCCGGGATAGCCAGGTAGACCGACCCGGGTCGTTCGGTCTGAGCCAGCTTGAACGCCTTGCGGAACATCTCCGGCACCGCACCCGGCGTCGCCACCAGCGCCGACCATTTGACCGCGGGCGCGAACATCGGCACCAGGTCCACGCCCTGATGGGACTCCTTGAAGCTGCGGTTCATGCCGACCTGCGCCGACAGCGCCACCAGCGGCGTGGAGTTGGTGGTGGCGTCGGCGGTCCCCAGCAGCAGATTAATCGCGCCCGGGCCCAGCGTGGCCGAGCACACCCCGGCGCGTCCGGTCAGCCGTCCGTAGACCTCGGCCATGAACGACGCGCCCTGCTCGTGCCGGGTCAGCACGTACTGGATCGAGGAGCGCGAGATGGCCTCCACCAGGTGGATGTTCTCCTCGCCCGGGATCCCGAAGACGTGGGTGACACCCTCATTCTCCAGGCACGAGACGATCAGGTCGGCCGTGCCGCGGTCCGCATCCGTCACAGCACGAGACTAGGGGACGCGGTCACCGGGGCCTATCACCGCACGGTGGGGTCGCCTGGGGCTGGTCAGCCGGGCAGCGTCCGCAGCCGGAGAGTGTGCAGGTCATCCCCGCCTCGAGCAGACGCCTGCGAGCCTTGAGCACTCTGACGCCGCGATCCGCTGCCATGGTAATGACGCTAGAAGGACAGTCTCCACATTTTCTTAACGGGCCCGGAGCATCTTGCTAAGCAGAACGGACGGGCTTCCGGGCGCTGGGCAAGGGCGGCGCGCCGACGCGCTCCAGCAGGCGGCGCAGGGACTCCTGTTCCGCGGGGTTCAGGCCGCTGACAGCGGCGACGGCCATGCGCTCGGAGGTGGCGCTGGCCTCACCAAGCTCATGGGCACCGGCCTCGCTGAGGCGGATCATGGTGACCCGGCGGTCGGAGGGATGTGAGCACCGGGCTACCAGCCCTCGAGCTTCCAGGCCGTCGATGATGTCGGTGACCGTGCGCGGCGCCACGTGCAGAGCCTGGCTGAGGTCGCGCATGGAACGGTCGCCGTCCGCCACGGCCACCAGGAGCTTCAGGCCCGACAGGGACAGGCCGTGCTCGCGAAGGGCGGCATCGGTGGCGGTGCGGATCCGGTGGGCGGCGTAAAGAATGGCATCCACGGCATCGCTGCCAGTCCTGGGCTTCACACCATCAGTATAATGGTGAGTATCCTCACTATGGGTCTCCTCTGGAATTCGAGCCTCAGGGAGCGCGGTGCGGGCGCACGTCAGCGAGAAGGCGGCAGTGGCCGTCGTCTTCACGGCTGCTGTCTTCATGAGCGCCCTGGATACCACCATCGTGAACGTGGCCCTGCCCACCATCGGCCGCGATCTGAATGCCGCTCCGACGGCGGTCGGCGCCATCTCCGTGGCCTACCTGGTCAGCCTCGGATTGTTCATGCCCGCTTCCGGCTGGCTCGGGGACCGTTTCGGCGGCAAGCGGGTGCTGCTGGCCGCCACCGTGATCTTCACCGTGGCCTCGGCGCTGTGCGGCGCGGCCACGAGCCTCGGCGAGCTGGTCGCGTTCCGGGTCCTGCAGGGCGTCGGCGGCGGGATGATGACCCCGGTCGGCATGGCCATGTTTTTCCGCGCCTTCCCCCCGGACCAGCGGCTGCGCGCCTCGGCGGTGCTCGTCGTGCCGACCACGCTGGCCCCGGCGTCCGGGCCTGTCCTCGGGGGCCTGCTGATAAGCGAGCTGTCCTGGCGGTGGGTGTTCTACATTAACGTCCCCGTGGGGGTCGCGGCCGTCTCGTTCGGCGCTCTTTTTCTCCGGCACCGGGCCGAGAGCCGCCCTGGCCGCTTCGACCTGGCCGGGTTCCTGCTGTCCGGCGCCGGCCTGGGACTGCTGATGTACGGGGTGTCCGAGGGTGCGAACGTTGGCTGGGGCTCCCCCGCTATCCTGTCCGGCCTGATCCTCGGGGCGGTCCTGCTCACGCTCGCGGTCCTCGTCGAGCGACGGGTCGTGGACCCGATGGTGGCAGTGCGGTTGCTCGGGGATCGGCTGTTCCGGTCCGGCACCATGGCCACCGTGCTGATGTCGGCCGCCTTCATCGGCACCTTGTATGTGATGTCGCTGTACCTGCAGGACGGCCGGGGCCTGTCCGCCCTGGCCGCGGGCCTCAGCATCTTCCCCGAGGCCGTCGGGGTAGCGGTCGGCTCACAGCTAGCCAGCCGGGTGCTGTACCCGCGCCTCGGTCCCCGCCTGCACATCGCGGCCGGCCTGGGCCTCATCACCGTGGCCATCGGCCTGATGGCCCTGCTCGGAGCCGGCTCAAGCCTGTGGTGGGCCCGCCTGCTCATGTTCGCGATGGGCGTCGGGATGGCCCAGGTGATGCTGGGAACCCAGACCGCGTCCTTCGCCACCGTCTCGCCCGAGGCGACCGGCCGGGCCTCGACGTTGTTCAGCGCCAGCCGCCAGCTCGGCGCGGCCACTGGCGTTGCCCTGCTCACCACCGTCATCGGCCTGGCCGGAGCGACGCACGACGTGGCCGGTCACGTGGTCGCCAACCTCGGCAGCTACCAGGCCGCGTTTGCGGCGGCCGCCATCATCAGCCTGGCCGGCGTGCCGTTCGCACTGGCCATCCGGGATGCTGACGCCGCCGCGGCCATGCCCGCACGCCTCCGGGCCCCGGGCCGGCACGCTCCGGTCCCGCCCGCATCGGCGGCCTGAACGACAATCTCCACAAGATAAGGATCATGACATGACGACACCAAGGCGCCGCCGTCCGGCTCCGACGTTCCACCCGGTCACGGTGGCCGACATCACCGAGCTGACCCCGCATATGCGGCGGATCACGTTCACCGGGGAGAAGCTGGCGGGGTACCCGGACGACGGGCCAGCGACGCACTTCAAGCTGCTGCTGCCCGCTCCCGGGCAGACGGAGATCGCGCTGCCGGAATCCGGCCCGGACGGACTGGTCTGGCCGGAGCCCAGGCCGTTGCGGCGCACCTATACCCCTCGCTACGTTGACCAGGCCGGCCAGCGGCTGACCGTGGACTTCCTGCTGCACGGGGACGGCGGCCCGGCCTCGAAGTGGGCGGCCGCAGTCCAGGTCGGCGACCAGGTCGTCGTCACCGGCGCGCGTGGCAGCTACCGGATCGACCCGGAGGCCGACTGGACCCTGCTGGTCGCGGACGAGACCGCGCTGCCCGCGGTGGGCACGATGCTGGACGAGGCGCCGGCAGGCGCCAAGGTCCTGCTGGTCGCCGAGGTGGCCGGGCCAGCCGAGGAGCTGAAGTTCGACACGGCCGCGGAGCTCACCACGGCCTGGTGCCACCGGGGTGAGACCCACGCGGGGTTCGGGGCGGCGGCCGCCCAGGCTGTGCGGGATCTGACCCTGCCCGAGGGCCGCGGCGCGTGCTGGGTCGGGCTGGAAGCCACGGCCATGCGCACGGTCCGCCGGTACCTGCTGGGCGAGCGCGGCCTGGACCGGGAGCAGCTGTACACCCGTGGCTACTGGAAGCTTGGCGAGGCCGACCACCCCGACCACGACACCGGCGAGGACTGAGCAGGCAGCACGCAGCACCGGATGGCGAGATGCCTCCGGTGCTGCGTGGCGGTGCGGGCCTCGCGCGTGCGGCGCGCATTGCTCACAACCGCCGCCTGGGCGACAATGCCGGGATGGCTCGTGATGACAGCGGGGACTGGTCGCTGCGGTGGGTGGTCTTGATGTCCGTCCTGGAGGGGGCCAGGCCCTCGGGGACGCTGGAATGGGTGTCCCCTCTCGCCCCCGTTGTTACCCAGGCCGCCATCGGGGCCGGGCACTGGGCCGCAGGGCGCCGGCAGCGGGCCCTGGCCGCGTGGGCCAGCGCTGCTGGCTTCGGGCTGGTGGCGTGGGGCCTTGGCACCGAAGCGCCGACCCAGGCCGAGGCGCAAAAGAACATCGAGCAGCAAAAAGACCTGATGCGCGAGCGTGGCCTAGCGGTGCCGGCTACCGCCGGGACGCAAACACCCACGGCCCGTCAGCGATCGCGGCTGGGCCTTATTACCCTTGCTTTCTCGGTCGTGGGGCTGGTCACCGGCGTGCGGTCGGGCCTGCGCCACCCGCGGCGGCTGACGATGCTCGCGGTCGCCGGGGAAGCCTGGCCCGCTGTGTTCTATGTCCTGCGGGTGCCCCGGGCCGTGCAGCGGCGCAGGCCGAGGATCGCCGCCGGCTCAGCCCTGGTCGTAGCTGGAGCGGTAGCCCGGCTGCGGGCGGCATCGGCTGAACCCCTCCGGTAACAGGGGTGCCAGTACCGCCCCCGCGACCGGCGAACCAGACGCCCCTGGTCCGAGGTTGATGGGCTGACGTGCTCACCGCCGAGGACCAGCGCGGGGTGACACCGCTGTTCTGATCGCACGTCCTGCCCTATGGCGAAGTGACGCTCACCATGACCAGCAGACTCTCGCTCGGCACGACCTGACCAGTGGCGTGTCCGGCTGGGATCCGCATGCGTACGCGGCTCGCAGACGATGCCGATGAGTTTCGGGTGGATCTGGGGTCAGGAGGAGTAGTGAAGCCGGGCCGATGGGAAGGAACAACAACAAATGGGCACGATGACCTCCGTGCGGGCGAACGGCGTCGAACTCGGCGTCGAGACCTTCGGCCGCAATGACGATCCACTCGTGCTGCTGGCCGGCGGACCCACGATGTTGTC
>JBAPYC010001041.1:0-4458 GCA_049284535.1 Streptosporangiaceae bacterium | reverse complement strand
TCGACGGCGAGCCCTGCACCCTACTGACGATCGTGGTTCCGTTGAGAAGGTGAAGTCGAGATCCTCGCTATTCTAGATTTCTATTCTTTTGTTAATTCCCAAAATATCTCTTCACGTAGATGCTCTCGCGCAAGATCTTTGGCCATTTCCTATGACGGCATCGCAAGCGCATGCTTCTCCAACTAGTGTCTAATTCACGAAGAAGTTTCATCGGTCTTGGTTAGTAGAGGTCTTGAGGGCGAGTAGCCGGTCGCTGAGTGTGACGACGAATACGTTTAGGCGGGTTTCCAAGCCGACAGAAAGTGCTTTGTTTGTCGCGGCTGCGGAGATAGCGGACAGTCGGTGTAGTTGTAGCCGGGCAGCCAGATTGGCAAGGCTAGTGGTAAGTATTCGGAAGTCGCGTGGTGGCGCAGTTCGGGGGTTGAGTCTACGGGGTGGGACACGTGGTGCGTGGTGCGTGATTTGCGGTAGCTGATGGTGTTTGCTGTGCTGCGTGACGGTCGCGGCGGGGGTTGTCCCGGTCTTGGAGAGCGCTGAGGCATCGCTCGGGGATGTGCTGGCTGCGGCGCTGGAGGCGAACCGGGAGATGGCGCTGCTGGCCGCTGAGCTGCGCGAGGAGAATGCCCGGCTTAGGGAGGAGAACTCCCGGCTGCGCGCGGAGAACGCGGGGCAGGCGGACGAGCTGGAGAATCTCCGGGCTGACCTGGCGGTTTTGCAGCGGATGCTGTTCGGGCGCTCCTCGGAGCGCTCGCGCCCGGAGCCGGCCGCCGGTGACGATGGCGCGGGCCGGGGCGGGGAACGGCAGGACGGCCCTGGCGGGAGCGGGAACAGGCGGGGCCCGGGGGCGCGGGCGGGGCGGCGGGATTACTCGCATCTGCCCCGGTTCAAGGTGGTCTGGGACTTTCCCGGTGGCGGGTACTGCTGCCCGGGGTGCGGGATGCCGTTCACGGGGCTGGGCGATCACGTCACGGAGTTGCTGGACTGGCTGGTGATCGTGCGGGTGGCGGCGCACTGCAGGCGCCGGTACCGCAGGGCGTGCTCGTGCCGGGTCCCGGCGACGGTGACGGCGCCCGGCCCGCCGAAGGCGGTCGGTAAGGGCCTGTTCTCCAACGGGTTCACCGCGATGCTGCTCACGGAGCGGTTCGCAGCCGGGCGGAGCATGAACTCGCTGGTGAAGGGCCTTTCCCGGCAGGGCGCGGAGGTCTCGCCGGCCACGCTGGCCGGGACATGCGCGCAGGCCGGGGCGCTGCTGGCCCCGCTCGCGGAGGTGATCACAAAGCGGTCGCGGGGCTCGTGGCACCTGCACGCGGACGAGACCACCTGGCGGGTGTTCGCGCCGCGCGACGGGAGCGGCCCGGCGAAGTGGTGGCTGTGGGTGTTCATCGGCCCGGACACCGTGTGCTTCGTGATGGACCCGAGCAGGTCCGGGGCGGTGCTGGCCCGGCACGCCGGCATCGACGAGGAGACGGGCCAGCTCACGGCCGATGAGGACGGCGGGCTGCGCCGGCTGGTCATCTCCAGCGACTTCTACGCCGTTTACCAGTCTGCAGGCAGGAAAGCAGACGGCCTGGTCAACCTGTTCTGCTGGGCCCATATCCGCCGGTACTTCGTCCGGGCCGGGGACGCGAACCCCGCTCAGCTGACGTACTGGACCCAAGCGTGGCTGGAGCGGATCAAGGACCTGTACGCGGCGCACGAGCAGCTGATGGCCGCCTGGGCCGGAGCTGCTGCCGCGCCCGCGGCCCGGCAGACCGCGCAGGCCACCCGCCTGGAGGAAGCCCGCGCTGCCTGGGACGGGGCGATCACCGCGATCGACGAGGCACGGACAAAGCAGATGGCCGCGCCCGGCCTGCAAGAGCCCGCGAAGAAGGCGCTCGCCACCCTGGACCACGAATGGGACGGCCTCATCGCGCACCGCGACTTCCCGGTCATCGGGCTGGACAATAACCCGGCGGAGCGGATGATCCGGGGACCCGTCGTCACCAGGAAAAACGCCGGCGGGTCCCGGAACGGGGACTCCGCCCGGCTCGCCGCCGTCATCTGGACCGTCACCGCCACCATGCAGATGGCCGGCTTGAACCTCCTGACCTGGCTCACCGCCTACCTCGACGAATGCGGCCGCAACGGCGGCAAGTCCCCCCAAGGCCCAGACCTCGAACGATTCCTGCCCTGGAACGCCAGCCCCGAAGACCTCCACGCCTGGGCGCAACCGCCACCCCCCGGCTGAAAACCCCGCCCCAGCACGCCATCAACGGCACCGCCCCACGAAAAGGCCGCGCCGACCATAAGCGTGCCCGCTCACAGGACTTCCGAATACTTACGTCAAGACAGGGAGGGGCCGCTCCGGGGTGGAGGGCGAGCTCTTATGAGGTCACGCGGTCAGCAGGTAAGGGCATGGTCCGGAGGCGGCCGACGAATCGTTAGCAGGCCAGCATGGATGCGGCAGCCGAATAGCGGGTCAGGCCGCCCCCGGGGGTGTGGGGTTTACGGCTACCTCAGCACGCTGGCCGCACCGTCATATGAACCGGCAACCGAATTTGAGCCACGGCCGGCCTGCCTGTGCTGCTGATGCACAGAACACCCGTTACCGCGTCGCAATGGGCGCGGGACCCGGTCAACGGATGCGAAAGCTCCGAACGGCGGGAATGCGCGTCCGAGGTACAGAAGGCTCACGACGGAACGTGACGGCGCTGGGCGGTATCCGAGAAGCTCGCCGAGCGCCGAGCGCCGACTTGGAGCGGCTGGTCAGTCGAGGGATTCTGCTGTGGCGACCGGCTAGAACCACCACTTCTGTACCCCCGCGGCATGATCGATCCAAGCCGACCGGTTTCGCCCCATCAGTTGTGGGAGGGAACGGGCGGCGTTGTTAGTGGCATCGTTAGGGGATGGACAAACACCTTCGCTTCATGGAGGGCCTTATCGAGCCGCTGCGGGTAGCGCCGGGGAGCACGGTCAAGTTGAGCCACGACCACGATCCGGGCAACACCGGCCAGGTGACTCGCGCGCAGGCCGACGCTCTGCTCGCCGAGGGAATAGAGCTGCTGGCCGAATACCAGGACCGGCTCGCCGCCCAGGACACATTCGGCGTGCTGCTGGTGCTTCAGGGACTGGACGCCTCGGGCAAGGACAGCACCATCAAACATGTGATGAGCGGTGTCAACCCGCAGACGGTGGCGGTGCGTGCCTTCAAACAGCCCTCCGCGGAAGAGCTGAACCACGACTTCTTGTGGCGCTACCAATGCGCCCTGCCCGGCCGGGGCAGGATCGGCATCTTCAACCGGTCCCACTACGAGGAGGTGCTCGTCGTCCGGGTGCATCCGGACCTGCTCGCCGCGGAGCGGCTGCCCACGGAGGCGAGAAACCACGACGTGTGGGCCAGCCGCTACCGGGAGATCAACGACTGGGAGCGCTACCTGGCCGGCAACGGTATCCATGTTGTCAAGGTCATGCTCCACGTGTCCAAGCAGGAGCAGGCCAAACGGTTCCTCCAGCGCATTGACCACCCGGAGAAGAACTGGAAGTTCTCGTCCAGCGATGTCAGGGAGCGAGGCTACTGGGAGGACTACCAGCGGGCCTTCGACAGCATGCTGAGCCAGACCAGCACGCAGTGGGCGCCCTGGTATGTCGTGCCGGCCGACCACAAGTGGTTCAGCCACCTGGCCACCGCCGCGGTTCTGGTGACCGCGATCCTCGCGATCAACCCTAGGTACCCGGCCGCTGACCCTGCGGAGAAGGAGCAGATGGCGCAGGTCAGGGCCGAGCTTGTGGCAGAACTTGGCCTCCCGTAGCCCGGCTGAGTATGCCCGTGCATCCGGGCCGCATACCCGGTGCGACTACTCAAGACTGCAGATCGTCCATTCGGGTGCGGCACGGCCGACCGTGCCGATCGGCCGGGTCCGGCGGCAGATCGCCGGCTCGGTGAGCGTTCCGCCGTTGGCGCCAATGACACAGCGTCACCAGATGAGCAGCTTGCATCGCGGCCCTCGGCTGGCCAAGAAGTAACTTGGCAGTATTTTCGATCGCTCGAACAGTCCATAGAGAGAAAGTTTTTGCGGAGCCAAGTGCGGAGCCAACGAAGACAGACACAGCGCGACGCCCTCCACCGGCCAGCAGCAATAGCTGCAGCTAAATGGCTTGTGGAGCGACACCGAGCGACGTTAGGCGATCGTTCGAATGTATCTTCGTAGCAGCGAGTCGCGGGGTCGAATTCTGCTAGGAGCGCCAAGTTGCATGGCACTTGACCAGGGCTTTGTGTCGCGAGCCAGAGATCATGCGGCGTGCAGGAGGGTGAGCAGCGCCTGGTGGTAGATGGCCTGCACGGCCGGGATCGTGTCCAGGCGGATGCGTTCATCGGCGCCGTGCAGGCCCTGGTAGTCCACGCCGAACCCGGCGGTGGCGGGGATGCCCAGCCCGGCCAGGTAGTTGCCGATGCTGGACGGCCCGGCGACTTTCGCCACC
>JBAPYC010001040.1:0-2581 GCA_049284535.1 Streptosporangiaceae bacterium | reverse complement strand
GGATCAGCCGGCGTCCGGTGCCGCCGGCCATGGCGAGGCGGATGTCCCAGCTTTCCCGGCTGGCGCCGCCGGAGAGCTGCCGGACGCCAATGATCTCGACGTCCGGTCCCCACAGCTCCCGCAGCCGCTTGGCCAGCCGCACCGTCAGCGCGCCGGGCAGCCCGGATGCCTCGGTCATGACCTTGATCGTAAAGGGTGGGCTCAGGCGGTACGGCGGCGGAACAGTACCGCGGACAGCGCGATCGAGGCGATGCCGATGCCGGCGCACCAGGCCAGCGCGAGACCCGGCTGGTGTCCGGTCGGGGTGCCGAGCAGCAAGCCGCGGATGGTCTCGGTGATCGGGGTGACCGGCTGGTGGCTGGCGAACCCGCGCAGCCAGGCCGGCATGGTCCGGACCGGCACGAAGGCGCTGCTGGCGTAGCAGAAGAACATCAAGAACATCGCCGAGTTGGCCGCCTCCGGCGCCCGGACCAGCAGACCGTACGCGGCCGCGAGCCAGGAGACCGCGGCCACGAACAGCAGCAGCACGCCGAGGGCGGCGGCAATGCCGGCCAGCGAAGTGTGCGGCCGGAACCCGATGCCCACCGCGACCGCGGCCACCAGCACGGTGGAGGTCAGGTTGCGCGCCAGGCTGGCCACCACGTGCCCGGCCAGCACGGAGGTGCCGGACACGTTCAGCGAGCGGAAACGGTCGATGATGCCGCCGGTCATGTCCTGGCAGACGGTCACCGCGGTGGTGGACGCCCCGGTCACGGCGCACAGCAGCAGCACTCCGGGGACCACGTACTCGACGTAGGCGGTGCCGATGTTCACTGCCCCGCCGAACAGGTACACGAACACCAGCATCAAGATCACCGGCAGCAGCAGCGCGGTGAGCAGCGCCTCCGGGCTGCGGACGGACAGGCGCAGGCCGCGCCCGGTCATGGTCAGTGCGTCAGACATCAGCGGTCTCCTTGCCGGTCTTTTCGGTCTGGGCGGTGTTTTCGGTCAGAGCAGGGTGCCCGGTCAGGGTGAGGAAGACGTCGTCGAGGCTGGCGCCGTGGACGGCGAAGCTCGCGAGCAGGACGCGGCCCGGATCGGCCTCGTCCAGCAGGGCGCGGACACCGGCGGCGTTCCCGTCGGTGGCCACGCCGACGATCCGGGCGGCCGGGTCCAGGTGCACGGCCCGCGCGCCGAAATTATCGCGGACCTGGGTGAAGGCGTCCGGGCTGGCGCAAGTCAGGTCCAGCCGTTGGGCGGTCACCCGCTGCTTGAGCTGGACGGGCGTACCCTCGGCGATCAGCCGGCCGCCGTCCAGCACGGCGATGCGGTCGGCCAGCCGGTCGGCCTCCTCCAGGTACTGCGTGGTCAGGAAGATGGTCACACCCTCGGCGGCCAGCCCCGAGATGACCTGCCACATGGTCAGCCGGCTCGGCGGGTCCAGCCCGGTCGACGGCTCGTCCAGGAAGATCACCGCCGGGCGGCGGACCAGGCTGGCGGCCAGGTCGAGCCGGCGCCGCATGCCACCGGAGTAGGTGGCCACCCGGCGGCCGCCCGCCGCGGTCAGGCCGAACTGCTCCAGCAGCTCGGCGGAGCGCCGCCGGGCCTCCGCCCGGGTCAGCCCGGCCAGCCGGCCCATCATCCGCAGGTTCTCCGCGCCGGTCTGGACCTCATCCAGGGCGGCGTACTGTCCCGTCAGGCTGATGCTGCGGCGCACGCGGGCGCGCTGGGTGACGACGTCGAACCCCGCCACCCGGACCTGGCCGCGGTCGGCCCGGGTGAGCGTGGACAGGATCCGGACGGTGGTGGTCTTGCCCGCTCCGTTCGGCCCGAGGAGGGCGTAGACGGTGCCGCGCGGCACCTTCAGGTCGACCCCGGTGAGCACCGGCACCTCGCGGTAGGACTTGGCCATTCCCGTGGTCTCGATGGCCAGATCGTCATTCATCTGCTCAGCCCCTCTAGCTATCCGGCTTACTGCGTATGTCATACGCTTATTGCGTAAGTTATACGCAGTACTAAGATGATGTCAACCGGTTAGGGAGGCAGACGGAGTGGCAGCCAGCGACGACGCGTCTGCTGCGGCGCGCGGCCAGGCCGTCTCCGCAGGTGACGAGCCCACGGCCGAGGCGCTTCCGGCCGACGTGGCGGCGGCCTGGGGGGTACGCGAGCGGACCCACAAGGGGCCCCGGCCCGCGCTCAGCCTGCCGCGGATCGTAGCGGCCGCGGTCCGGATCGCCGACGCCGAAGGGCTGGACGCGGTGTCCATGGGCAAGGTGGCGGCCGAGCTCGGGGCGGCGCCCATGTCCCTGTACCGGCACGTGTCGGGCAAGGAGCAGCTGCTCCGGTACATGGTGGACGCGGCCTGGGGCGAGACCCCGGTCGCGCCCGCGCCCGGCGAGAGCTGGCGGCAGGGGCTGGCCCGCTGGGCCTGGACCTTCCGGGACAGCGCCCGGCGGCACCCGTGGGTGGTGCGGATTCCGATCAGCGGCCTGCCGATCATGCCCCGCGAGGTGGCCTGGTTCGAGAACGCGCTGGCCTGCATGCGAGACACCGGGCTGAGCGAGGCACGCAAGGCCTCGGTGATCATGCTGCTGGCCGGCTA
>JBAPYC010001039.1:0-8412 GCA_049284535.1 Streptosporangiaceae bacterium | reverse complement strand
GCGTTCGGCCCAGCGGTGCGCCGGCGGGGGACCGTTCGGCGCGGCTCCGCCGGCGGGCTCAGGCAGTTCCACGTCGGAGCTGTTCCTGGCCCGCGTGATCGCGGCCAGCCAGTCCTTCTCGTGCCGTCGGGCCTGCCGGCCGGCGAACCCGCTTATCTTGACCAGCTGCACATGGTTGGCCGGGTAGGACCTGGCGGCCTCGACGATCGCGGTGTCCGGCAGGACCCGCCGGGGGGACAGGTCTTCGGTCTGGGCGATCGCATCCCTGGTGTTCCACAGCTCGCGCACGACGGCGAGCCCGCGCCGGGAGTTCACCCGGTGGATGCCCGAGGTCCGCCGCCACGGGTCGGACCGCGCCGCGGCGGGGCGGGCGGTGAGCACGGCCTCGAACTCCTGCCGCGCCCACTCCGTCTTACCCTGCTCGGCGAGCTCGGCGGCCAGGGCGTCCCGCAACTCGACCAGCACCTCGACGTCGAGGGCGGCGTAGCGGAGCAGCTCCTCGCGCAGCGGGCGGACCGACCAGTCGGCGGCCGAATGGCCCTTCTCCAGGTGGAAGCCGAGTACCTCCTCGACGAGCGTGCCGAGCGCCACGCGCGGGTAGCCGAGCAGCCGGCCCGCCAGCTCGGTGTCGAACAGCTGCCGGGGCCGGAATCCGATTTCGGCGAGGCACGGCAGATCCTGGGACGCCGCGTGCAGCACCGCCTCGGTATCGCTCAGGGCCGCGTCGATGCCGGAAAGATCGGGGCAGGCGATCGGGTCGATGAGCATCGTGCCTGCCCCGGCGCGACGCAGCTGTACCAGGTAGGCGCGCTGGCCGTAGCGGTAGCCGGAGGCCCGTTCCGCGTCGACCGCGACCGGTCCCTGGCCGTGCGCTAGCTTCGCGGTGACCTCAGCCAGGGCCGTGTCGGACTCGATGACGGGGGGAAGGCCTTCGCGTGGCTCGAGCAGAGGAACGATCCCGCTGGGCTCATCGCCCGCGCTCACCCTCGCCCCGGGTGCCGCAAGGCCCGTGTTCCCGGGGGTTCGAGCCCGGCCGCGGCGTACAGGCAGTCACACCAGGCGGCGATGTGGGCTGACAAGTCGAGGCTGCCGAGGTCGCTGTCCCCGGCTGGCCGGCGCTGATTGCCCGGTGCGGTGGGAGACCAGGAGGCGCGCAGCTCGAAGCCGGTCAGCGGGGGCTCGTCCTGCTTGCCGCCGAACCCCTCGGTGATCACCCGCGTCACCGTGCCGCTCGGGACTGCGTAGCCCGGTACGTGGGCGTCCAGGGCCTCGGAAAGCCAGCTCCAGCCCACCTCGCCCAGCAGCGGGTCGGCGGCCATCTCCGGTTCGATATCGGCGCGGATGTAGGCCACCAGCCGGAAGGAGCCGTCCCAGCCTTCCTGGCGGTCGGGGTCGTAGAGCAGAACCAGCCGTCCCCAGGCCACATCCATGTCGTCCCGCTGAACGGTGGCGGCGATAGCCGTGGCGTACGGCGCCAGGCGCTTGGGCGCCGGGACGTCCTCGAACGAAAGCTCCCGGTCACTTAGCGCGTCCCGGCCCGCCATGAAGGCAGCCACGGCCTCCGCGAAGGTCGCCTCCGCCGGCGAGCCCGGGTCCCGCCCGGGCACCGGCATACGCGCAGCGCCAGCCGGCGCCGGCTTGACCACCCCCGTCACCGCGGGAGTGCCTGTCTCCGGGGCGGACGTCCCGGAACGCCGCGATCCCCGTGATCGCGCAGTGCGGCGTTCTCGCGGCCCTTCATTCGGCGGCCCTTCGTTCGGCCTCATGATCCGAGCGTACGTGTCGCCCATTGTTTTTCACGCAGCGCCATATAGATTCATGCTGAAACACCAACGTTTCATGCGGATTTCTGACTGGAACGCTGGCCCAGTGTCCCGCCGGAGCCGTACCCGAAAGGGTCAGGCCGCCCTGGTCGCGCTGGCGGGGATGACAACTTCGCCTATCGGCAGGCCGATGATCAGGGCGTCCCCGCATACCGAGCAAGCCCATTCCTGGCAGTCACCATCCGAGACGTCCGGGCAGCCCGCGGGTCCCGCGTGGAACTGCTCGAACTGCGTTTCCTCGTCGCAACCGGCGCAGTGCCTGCTCAGGTGCGTCATCCTGGCGACCTCCTCGTTACGGTGCATCACCGGACCTGCAGGGTATTCAAAGGGGTTGATGCCGATAGTGGCACGCTCCGGCCGGCAGCGGTGGGACCTCGGACGGCGTGTCCCCCGGCGGCCACCAAGCGGTGATGTGAGACGATCCTGACGTGACCGTGTCGGAAAGCAAGTCCCCCTTCATGCAGGCCTGCCGCAGAAAACCGGTTCCCTATACGCCGGTCTGGTTCATGCGGCAGGCGGGCCGGTCGCTGCCCGAGTACCACAAGGTCCGCGAGGGCATATCGATGCTCGATTCGTGCACTCGTCCCGAGCTGATCACCGAAATCACCCTGCAGCCGCTGCGCCGGTACGACGTGGACGCCGCCATCTTGTACAGCGACATCGTGGTCCCGCTGCGCGCGGTCGGGATCGATGTCGACATCAAGGCCGGGATCGGGCCGGTGGTCGGGACCCCGATCCGCGCCGCGGCTGACCTGGGCCGGCTCCGTGGTCTGGATCCGAGCGACGTGCCCTACGTCACCGAGGCGGTACGCGCGCTCGTGGCCGAACTGGACGAGCGCCCGCTCATCGGCTTTGCCGGCGGCCCGTTCACGCTCGCGTCGTACCTGGTCGAAGGCGGCCCGTCCAAGAACCACGACAAGACCAAGGCGCTGATGTACAGCAACCCCGAGCTGTGGCACGCGCTGCTGGGCCGTCTGACCGACATCACGATCTCGTTCCTCCAGATCCAGGTGGCGGCGGGCGCCTCGGCCATCCAGCTCTTCGATTCCTGGGTGGGAGTGGTCGCCCCGGAGGATTACCGGCACGCGATCCTGCCGCACACAAGCCGGATCTTCGCCGCGCTCGGCTCGGCCGGGGTGCCGCGTATACACTTCGGTGTGGGGACCGGCGAGCTGCTCGGGCTCATGGGTGAGGCCGGCGCCGACGTGGTGGGGGTGGACTGGCGGATTCCGCTCGATGACGCCGTCCGCCGGGTCGAGCCCGGTAAGGCCCTGCAGGGCAACCTGGATCCGGCCGTGCTGTTCGCACCGTGGGACGTCATCGAGGAGCGGACCCGGGACATCCTCTCCCGTGCCCGCACGACCGAGGGACACATATTCAACCTGGGGCACGGCGTCCCGCCGGAGACTGATCCTGGTGTGCTCGCGCGGCTGGCCGACCTGGTGCACAGCGAGTCGGTCCGCACCCCAGCCTGATCCCGGACAGAGCCTGATCCCGGACAGCGAGCCCGGCTAGCTTTCCGGCGAGCCTGGTGAGGCTGGCGAGGCGGCCGGGGGCGTTCCCCGCCTACGGATAAACCAGCGCCTGCCCCGGTAACCGGCGAACCCGGCTACGAGCAGGACGACCGCGAACGGCGCCACCACGCCGAGGAAGGCCAGCGTCCAGGACGCCGCGATCCGCAGGGCCCGCCAGCCGGCGCTGAGGCCGCCCGCCAGGCTGGGCGGGGCCTCCGGGCGCACGACCATCTTGGCCGCGGGACCTAGGAGGGTGAGGGTCACCGTGGCGTAGCTGGTCTCGTGGCTGAGCGCACGCTGCTGGGCTTGCATCTGCTCCAGGCTGGATTCCTCGGCGTTGATCTGGTTCTGCACGCTGAGCAGGTCACCCACCGAACCGGCGTGCGCCAGCAGGGCCCGGAGCTGGGCGATCGCCGCCTCGTCCGAGGTGACCTGGCTGCTCACGTCGGCCACCTGCTGGGTGACGTCCTGTGCCTGCTGCCGGAGCGCAAGCTGGGTACCAAGGCGGCCCGCCAGCTGGCTCAGCGTGGCCGGGTACGACGCCACCGGGATCTTCAGCTGCACGCTGGCGCTGGCCCGGGAGGGATGGCCGGGATCGGCCGACGCGGTCTCGCTCGAGACGTAGCCGCCGGCGCTCTGCGCGATCTGGGTCGCCTGGGTTGTCGCCGAGCTGACGCTGGCCGCCCGCACAGTCAGTTCCGCGGTGTAGATGATGCTGCTGGCCGGCGCCAGCCGGACCGTGGTGCCGGCCCGGTTCTGCACCGGGGCGGCGCCGCTGGCGGCCGCGCCGTTCGCGGCAGGGAGGGCAGCCGCCGTCCCGCCCGCCGGAGCTGCTTTCATGGCCTGCCCACTGGCGGCGCTGCTGGCAGAGCCCGCCGAGCATCCCGCCAGGAAAGCCGCCGCGACGAGCAGCAAGCCGCTGATCGCCAGGCCCGCGGCCAGGCCCCGTCGAGTGCGCCCGGCCCGCCCGGTCAGAGCCTGTGTGTTCAGCATGCCAGTGCGACGTAAACCGGAAGCAGGCCGGTTCCGCGGCCAAGGTCACGATCGTGCAGCAGCCGGGCCGTGGTCCGTCTGGCGATCGTGGGCCTGGGCGCGGTCGCTAGCCTGGGCGCGGTCGCCAGCCTGGAACCGGTCCCGGCAGTGCTCGGAGCAGAAGTAGATCGGGTGGCCGCCGGCGCGCAGGACCGCCCCTGGGTTCTGCTTCTCGACCTGCATTCCGCAGACCGGGTCGAGGGCGACGTCCTGGCCGCCGCCGAACCGCTCCCGGCTGCGGTGCAGCCAGTACAGGCCGGCCAGGACCGCCAGGAACACGATGTTGAGGATGGTCGTGTAGTCCCAGCCGAAGCGGCTGGGCGCGATGCTGGCCGGCCGCGCCGCCGGGATTGCCCCGGCGGCCCGGAAGAGCACCTCGGTGATCAGCCCCGCCGCGCTCATGACGAGCCAGAAGACGCCGAGGAGCCGCAGCGTCAGCCGGCCGCCGTACAGCTTGCGGTAGATGAACAGCAGCGGCAGTGAGATCAGGTCGGCCAGGATGAACGCCACCACCCCGCCGAAGCTGATGCCGTCCTTCCACAGCGCGGCTGCCAGCGGCACGTTGCCGATCGAGCAGACGAAACTGATCATCGCGACGAGCGGGCCCACGACGGCGTTCTCGACCATCGTCAGGACCCCGTGGCCGTGCAGGAAGACGGCGTTCCAGACCCAGCCCGGCACGGCCGCCGCCACGAACCCGGCGGCGACGAAGCCGATAACGATCTCGCGCCGCAGCATGGTCAGGTCCGAGATCGCGTAACCCGCCGCGTCTGCCCACCGGCCCGGCTGCCGCAGCCTGCGCGCCAGCGAATCGGGCCCGCCGTGGCCGTCATGCCTGGTGTCATCCCCATGCCCGGTGTCATCCCCGTGGCCAGCGTGCTGTCCCTGGCCAGCGTCCTCGGCGCGGCCGAGCCGCTCCCGGGCGCCGGTGACCAGCCGCCGCGGCACCAGCCGGGGCAGCGCGATGCCCAGCAGCGCGATCATGATCGCCCCGCCCGCGAATTCCGCCAGCGTGAACTGCCAGCCGATGAGCAGCCACAACACAATGCCGAGCTCGGCCACCAGGTTGGTCGAGGCGAGCATGAACACCATGGCCGCGGTGAAGTCCGCGCCCCGCTGGAACAGCGACTTGGCCAGCGCGCTGGCCGCGTAGGAGCAGGACGAGCTGGCCATGCCGAGCAGCGAGCTCCGGGTCAGGGCCGCGGGTCCGCCGCTGCCCATGACACGCTGCATCTGCCCCCGGGACACAAAGGCCTGCACCGCCCCGGCCAGCGCGAAGCCCAGGATGAGGGCCCATAGCGTCTCCCAGAACATGAAGAACGCTTCGCGCAGGCTGTCGCCGATCGTGATGAGTGCGGCCATGCGCCAACTATACCTACGGGGGGTATAGGGCGGCTTGCGGGTACGGTGCCAGGTACGGTGCCCAGGTACGTCGCACCGGCAGCCGTCTGCCAGGCTTGTAGGCATGGACCCGAGGAACGCGCAACCGCATGTGGTGATCGTCGGCGGCGGGATCGCGGGCCTGGCGGCGGGGTTCTTCCTCCGGGACGAGCCGGTCCGCGTGACGGTGCTGGAAGGGTCACCCCGGCTGGGCGGGAAGCTTTCGGTGTCCGAGATCGCGGGCGTCGCCGTGGACGAGGGAGCCGAGGCCCTGCTCGTCACCCGGCCGGAGGGGACCGCGCTGATCGCCGAGGCGGGCCTGGCCGATCAGCGCGTCGCCCCGGGCACGACATCCTCGGCCATCTGGACGCGGGGCGCGTTCCGGCCGCTGCCCCGGCGCCAGTTCATGGGCGTGCCCTCGGACCTGGCCGAACTAGCCGGATCAGGCGTGCTGTCCGAGGCGGGAATCGCCCGGGCCGCCCAGGACCTCGAGCTGCCGCCCACGCCTCGCGACGGCGACGTGCCGGTCGCGCGGTACGTCGGGGCCCGGCTGGGCGACGAGGTGGTGGACCGCCTGGTCGACCCGCTGCTCGGGGGGGTTTACGCGGGCCGTTCGGCAGAATTGTCGTTCGAGGCCACCATGCCCGCGCTGGCCGCCGCCTCCCGGCAGCACCGGTCCCTGGCGCAGGCCGTGCAGTCGCTGCTCCCGGCGCGGCCGTCGTCCGCGGCCGGCACTGGCACCGGCGGGTCGGTGTTCACCACCCTCACCGCCGGGCTGGGGACGCTGCCCGCCTACCTGGCTAAGACCTCCGGGGCGGCGGTACGGACATCCGCGATGGTCCGTGCGCTGGGCCCGGCCGGGCCGGGCTGGCGGCTCACCGCCGGCTCGGCCGCCGAACCGGAATGGGTGGACGCGGACGCGGTGATCCTCGCCGTCCCGGCCTGGCCTGCCGGGCGCTTGCTGGCCGGCGTGCCGGGCGCGTCCGCGGCCGGCGCGGCGCTCGGCGAGTTCGCCTACGCCAGCATGGCCATCGTCACGCTGGCGTATCCACGATCCGCCTTCCCCGCGCCCGGCCTGGCCGCCCAGGGGCGCAGCGGCTACCTGGTCCCGGCCGTGGACGGCCGGGCCGTCAAGGCGGTGACCTTCTCCACCGTGAAGTGGCCGCACCTGGCCAGCGAACTGCAAGCCGGGGCAGAGCCGCTGGAGATCGTGCGCTGTTCGGTCGGCCGGATCGGCGAGGAGGCACTGCTGCAGCGGGCCGAGGACGAGCTGGCCGGGCTGGCCGCGGCCGAGCTCGCGGAGGCCACCGGGGTCCGCGGTTCGCCGGCCGCGACCCGGGTGACCCGCTGGGGCGGAGCGCTGCCCCAGTACACGGTCGGCCACCTGGAACGGGTGGCCGGCATCCGCGCCGCGGTCGGCGCCCAGCCCGGGCTCGCGGTCTGCGGCGCCGCCTACGACGGCGTCGGGATCCCGGCCTGCGTGGCCACGGCCCGCGCCGCGGCCACCCAGACGATGACGTTCCTGGCCGGCCAGGCCCAGGCGATGACGAGGCAGGATGGGGGACAATAGGGGCATGGCTGACGAAGACGAGATGGCCGAACGGGCTGCGACCGAGCCCGGCGCGACCGCTGAAGGGACCGCTGAGCAAGCGCCCGGCAAGCCGAAGGCGCGCGAGCTCAACGACCTGGTTCGCTACACCATGTGGTCGGTCTTCCGGGTGACGGACCGCAGCTCCCTCGAGCTGGGTGGGCATGGCAACATCGCCGCCGAGGTGACCGACGTGCTGGACCAGGCGGCCGGCAAGGACGTGGTGACCCGCGGCTGCTACGACATCCAGGGCCTGCGCGCGGACGCGGATTACATGTTCTGGTGGGTGGCGCCCACCGCAGAGGACCTGCAGGATATCTACGTTCAGTTCCGCCGCACCCGGCTCGGGCGCTGCAGTGAGCCGGTCTGGTCGGTGATGGCGCTGCACCGCCCGGCCGAGTTCAACAAGAGCCACATCCCCGCCTTCCTGGCCGAGGAGGAGCCCGGCGCGTACGTGAGCGTGTACCCGTTCGTGCGCTCCTACGACTGGTACCTGCTCGACCCGGCCGAACGCCGCCAGATGCTGGCCCAGCACGGGATGATGGCCCGGGAGTACCCGGACGTGCGGGCCAACACGGTCTCCTGCTTCTCGCTCAACGACTACGAGTGGATCCTCGCGTTCGAGGCCAACGAGCTGCATCGCATCGTGGACCTGATGCGTCATCTGCGCGGCGCCGAAGCCCGGCGGCACACCCGGGTGGAGATCCCGTTCTACACCGGCCGCCGCAAGCCAGTGCGCGAGCTCGTCAACAACCTGACCTAGGGTGCCTGAGGAGCTACGGTGCCTGAGGATCTGCGGGTCAACGGCTGGCTGACCATTCCCGGCAGCGAGCTGCACGAGCGGTTCTCGCGGTCCTCGGGTCCCGGCGGCCAGTCGGTCAACACCGCCGACAGCCGGGTCGAGCTCTCCTTCGATATCGGCCGCTCCGCCGTGCTCCCCGAATGGGCCCGGGATCGCATGCTGGACCGGCTGGCCCCCAGGCTGGCTGGAGGCGTGCTCACCGTGGCCGCATCCGAGCAGCGCAGCCAGCTCGCCAACCGGCAGGCGGCCCGGGGGCGGCTGGCCGGCCTGCTC
>JBAPYC010001038.1:0-5888 GCA_049284535.1 Streptosporangiaceae bacterium | reverse complement strand
CGGAGACCGCCGTGCGACCTGCGCGCAACGCTGACGACCACCGGCGACGCGCTCAGATCACTGTGGTGCCGTTACTTATACCTGACGATGCCCGAGCCCGTGGTGGACGCGTACCGGCTGAGCGGCTGGGTGTTGTTGTCGCATTGCCCCTTGTCTTTCCCGCTGGTGTACCGGGGGGAGATGAAGGCCAGAGTCACTGTCATCTGCAAGGTCCCGCTGATGCCGGCATACCCGCCGGTGCCATTGGCCAGCCAGACCGGCCCGGTCTGGACCAGCCATCCCGAGCAGGTGGCCTGGTCGAGAGCTGGCTGTGCCTTGTTCAGCTTGGCGTCGAGGGCCGTCGCGTTGACCCTGAACGTTCCTTTCCTGAGCGTGACCTGGATGTAGGTTCCCTCAGGGTCCTTCTTGCCATTCTTGTTGACGGGGGTAGTCGTGCCGAAGTCGCCGATCGCGCCGGTGAGCAGGATCGGGCTGGCCGCGCTGGTCCCGGGTGCCACGTACACCCGCACTGGGCCTCCGGCCTGCGTGCTGGAAGTGGATGCGAAGGCGGCGCTGCCGCCGAGCAGGGTGATGCCGGTTAGGGCGGTGATCGCGAGCTTTGACATGATCGTGGTGATCATCATGGGTTCCTTTCATGGTCGTCTTGCGGTGGGCGGGGTCGTGTTGGCATGTTGCGGGTGCGTATGCTCTGCGGCGGCGGGCGCTGTTAGCCGGCCGTGCTGGCGTCGGGTGCACGTGCTGGCCTGTTGCGGCCCGTGCGGCTGACCTTTCGCGCTTGCTGTCGCTCGGCCGGGCCGAGGCGGCGCCACAGCACCAGACCGGTGACGGCGAGCCAGAGCGGTGTCACGAAGAACACCACGGCGCCGGCTGGCCCGAGCAGGCAGGCGGCGGCCAGGACGATGGTGGCGATGGACAGCCATCGCGGCAGGGCTGTGGTCCGAAGTCCGCCCAGCCCTGCTCCGAGGAAGAGCAAGACCGACCCGGCGGCCCAGGGAATCCAGCTGAGGTCAGAGACGTAGGCCAGCGTGATGATAGTGCTGGCCTGGTGGTTGCTGGCTGCCTCGGCGGATACCAGAGTGAGCATGCCGTCGGAGCAGATGGCCAGGGCAACGACGACAGCGCCGGCGAACGCGACGGTTGAGTAGCTGGACTCAGCAGGCTCGCCTGAGCGCAGGGCCTGGCGCAGCGCGGTGCCGAACATCAGCATGACAACGAGGAAGTAAGCGCCGGCGGCACCAGCCGCGACCGTGATGACCTGGTGGGCGTGATACCAGCTCAGCTGGTCCTGCGCCGTTGCATGGATTCCCGGCGGGCTGGCCAGCAGCCCGGCGGGGACCAGGAGGATCCCGGCGATGAGACCGCACCACGGCAGCAGCCGCTCGAATCGGGTGATCGGCATCGGTGTCTCCTTCATTCCGGTGCGGCCCGTCGGCCGACGTGCTCAGCGTCGACGGGCGGCGGGACCGGGCGCATCGGCCTGGTGTCCCGGGCCGGCCGGGAATTGTTCCCGGGACCTGGCCGCAGCCCGGCCGGCCGGCCCAGACTGGACGTCATGACCGCAGGAGCAGCCACCTCTGCCGCCGACGAAACAGCGCGGCGCGTTGCGTGCCTTGCCGCCGCGGCCGTCATCGCCGGGGTAGTCGCGTTTGACGCCCTGCTGATCTGGATCGGGCTGCAGCGGCCGCAGTCAAGCCCGTGGCTGCTGGGGGCGGTGGTCTCGGACAGCGTGATCGCGCCGGTAGTAGGGCTGCTGATCGTGCGGCGGCATCCACGGCACCCAGTCGGCTGGCTGCTCGTAGCGCACGGCCCGCTGGTAGCCGTCTTGCTGGGCAACGACGCCGTCACGCAGTTCATGGCCGCCCGCCACATGTGGCCGTCCGGGATGGCGGCGTGGAATAAGGTCGGCTCGGGCCTGTGGCCGTTGCTGTATGTCTGTATCGCCCTGGTCGCCTACATTTTCCCCGACGGGCACCTGCCCAGCCGGCGATGGCGCCGGTTTCTCAGCGTCTGCCTGGCTGGCTACCTGCTGTTTTTCGTCAGTGTCCCGCTGAACTTCAAGCCCGGTGCGACAGTAGGGCTCGCCGCGATCGCCGCCAGCCTGGCCGGCGCCGTGATCGCCGCCCGCACCCGGCTGCGCCGGGCTGCCGGGGAAGAACGAGTGCAGCTGCTATGGGTGGTCTGGGCGGCAACCACGGTGCCTGTGGGCCTGCTGGGCGCATGGGTATTTGAGTCCGCCGGCAGTTCCGGGCTGCTGATAGACGTCGGCGTCGCCATCACGGGTGTGGTGGTTCCCGTCGCCATCGGCATCGGGATCCTGCGCCATCGGCTGTTCGACATCGAGCTGATTCTCAGCCGGGCGCTCACCTACGAGGCACTCACAGCTCTGGTCATCGGCGTCTACGGCGCCGCGGTGGCCGCGCTGGGTACCGTGTTCGCGAACCACGCCGCCGCCGGGCTGGTCGGGGTCGGTGTCGTGGCAGTGGCCATCGAGCCAGTGCATGCCCGCCTGCGGCGCCGGGTCGAGCGCTGGGTCTACGGGGACCGCTCCGACCCCTACACCGCGCTGCGGCGCCTGTCGCAACGGGTAGAAGGAATCGCCGATCCCGCGCAGGTCGTCACCGTCGTGACCGGCGCGGTCGCCGAGGCGCTGCGAGTCGATCGCGTCAGCATCGACCTGGACCGGTCCGGCCGAGCCGCGTCAGCGGCTGCCGGGACCAGTGACCGCGAATCGCTGGTGCGCGTCCCGCTGGTCCACCACGCCCGCAGGCTCGGTGATCTGGTGATCTACGTTCCCCGCGGCCGGCAGCTCTCCGCCTCCGATCGAGCCATGGTTGATGATCTCGCCCGGCACGCAGCGGTCGCCGTCAACGCCGTGCACCTCACCCTTGACTTGCAGGAATCCCGCGCCCGGCTGGTCACCGCCCGGGAAGAGGAACGCCGGCGGCTGCGGCGCGACCTGCACGATGGCCTGGGCCCGTCCCTGGCCGCTATGGTCCTCAACCTCGGCGTGGTCCGCGCGATGACCGGCGACCCAGCCACGGCTGGCCTGGTGGACCAGGTCCGAGCCGATGCCAGGGCGGCGATCACCGAAATCCGCCGCCTGGTGGAGGGGCTGCGCCCGCCATCGCTGGACGAGGTCGGCCTGGTGGCGGCGCTGGCCCAGCACGCGCACACCGTATCCGGGCACGGGGGCGATCGGCCCCTGGTCATCCAGGTGACCGGGCCCGCAAGCCCGCTGCAGTTGCCGGCCGCAGTCGAGGTGGCCGCCTACCGGATCGCAATGGAGGCCATGGCCAACGTGATCCGCCACGCGCAGGCCACCCGGTGCCTGGTGACGGTGACCCTGGACGAGGCGCTCAAGCTGACAATCGACGACAACGGCATCGGTGTCGGCACTGAGGGGTCCCCCGGAATTGGCCTGTCCTCGATGCGCGAGCGGGCGGTCGAGCTCGGCGGATCCCTGACCGTCCTGGGCCGGGCAGGCGGCGGAACCAGCCTGCGCGCCGTCCTGCCAGTCTCATCTGAACCAGCGCCGGAGGCGCTC
This sequence comes from Streptosporangiaceae bacterium, assembly GCA_049284535.1. Taxonomy (GTDB): domain Bacteria; phylum Actinomycetota; class Actinomycetes; order Streptosporangiales; family Streptosporangiaceae; genus Palsa-504. The sequence continues at coordinate 2,344 of JBAPYC010001038.1, read as the reverse complement.
GCGGCCGGTGCCTGGACGGCCCCCGCTGCCCAGGCGGTCGGATCGTGATACCAACCAGGGTTCTCATCGCAGACGACCACCCAGCGTTCCGCGCGGGGCTGCGGCTCATGCTCGCGGGGGTGAACGACATCGACATCGTCGGCGAAGCCGCTAACGGTACGTCCGTCGTCGAGCTGGCGGCCCAGCTGAATCCCGACGTAGTGATCATGGACTTGCGGATGCCCGGCATGGACGGTATCCAGGCCACCCGCCACCTGCTCGGCACCCATCCCGCCGTCGGAGTCGTGGTGGTAACCATGTTCGAAGACGATGACACCGTCTTTGCCGCCATGCGTGCCGGGGCGCGCGGGTACCTGCTCAAAGGCGCTGAGCAGGACGAGATCTTGCGCGCTATCCGTGCGATCGCCGCCGGTGAAGCGATATTCGGACCCGCCATCGCCCGCAGAGTAGTAGAGCATTTCTCCAGCGGCAGCGCCGGCCAGCCGGCCTTCCCGACTCTCACCACACGCGAGCGCCAGGTGCTCGAGCTGATCGCCGCAGGCAAAGGCAACGCCGCGATCGCGCACCAGTTGGGGCTTACCCTCAAGACCGTCCGGAACCACGTCTCCCACATTTTCCTCAAGCTGCAGGTCCCAGACCGCGCCGCGGCGATCATCAAAGCCCGCGACGCCGGCTACGGTACCCCTCGCGACTTACCTGACCCGCACATGCCCAGAAAGGGGATGATGACGGACGGCGTCAACTACCACTGACGCGAATCACGGACCGAGAACTCGGTGGTGTGCCGCCCGAGGGTGCCCATCTGCTGATCGCAAACCGGCGGTACCTTCACCTTTCCCTCTCGGAGCTGACCGCACTCGCACACATAATCACCATTCGGGTATGGACATTTCCATCCAATGCCACCTCCGACCGCCACGCATATCGGATATCGCGTGTCGCACGACCGTGGAGCTGTCACCGTCGGTAACGAGGCGGCCGTCTGGCCCTCGCCGACGCCCGGCAGCGCTACCACGACGTCATCGGCGACTTCTCGGTCTGACCAGCACCATCACGCTCGTTTGCGGCTGGTGACACGTTTCTTACCGGCACCCCGATTCCCTCACCCAGGAGGCATCACGCGGGCGGGCGCAGCCAGAGCACGCCGCCCCGGCGGCCCGTCTCACCCCCAGTCGCGGCGTCGGCGAGTGCCGCCGCGAGCCGGGACATGTACGCTTTCGTCCGCGGGAACGTGAGGTCGGACGTGTAGATGAGGCCAGGAACATTGTTTCCGGCCGCCTCGTGTGCCCGCCGGAGGCTCTCGAAGTCCGGGACGTTGTTCGTCACGAGAATCCGGCCCTCGGTCAGTGCCGCCTGGAAGATCTCCAGGTTCGACAGAGCACGCAGGACAGGACCCGCAACGACCGCACGGCAGTTGATGCCGCGGGCAGCAAGATCGGTGGCGATCGCGGGCGAGAACATCTCGTCGAGGAGCAACGCGTCGGGCGCATTGCTGGGTACACCCCCGCTCACAGTCCCAGCAGTCCCTGCTGCCGTTCCCATGATGCCTGTGCCTGTGCGGCCTCGGTGCGTGCCCTGTGCAGGAAGTCGTCGACCTCCTCCGGGTAGTCGCTCCAGTAGGCCAGAGCCGCGCGTATGAACGGCACGGGCGTCCCTGACGTCTCGGCGACGACCGCGAGAACCTCGTCGCCCGCCAGCGTCGGCTCGGCTTCGCGGGCCGACCGGAGGGCGCCGATGACCTCCCAAACGTCGGGACCGCCGACCAGCCGAGCCCTGCGTCCGGCCGGGCCATCCTTGAAGGTGATAAGCGGGTGCTCACGGATCCGCAGCGCCTCATCGACGAGTCTGCTGGTGGCGCTGGACAGGGTCAGATCCCGGTGCGCTGCTACGAACGCGGAAAGCCGCTCGAACACATGCGGTTCGAACCGAATCGACGATGGGCTGGGAGTACCTACCATGTATGGCAAAGTAGGTTAACGTAGGTGACAGCGCAAGCGGCTTCGGACGCTACCTTGGGACCGGCGCCGAGCCGTGCTCCGTGGTCTTCGCCTGCATATGCCAACCGAGCCCCGCGACCTGCCCGATGGCTTGGAACTAGTCTTGTCCAACGACTGCAGCCAGAGGCAGCGCCAGACCGGCGGACGTTTCGCAACGACGGGCGAGAGTCCAGCGGATGGATGCCCGAGACCGTACTTGACTCCGGAACGACATGATGACTGGCACACAATCCGGCGCTTGCCAGAGCAACTCAGCTCGGTGCGGATTTTGGCGGCCGGGCGACGATTCGGGTTTCATGGCCAGGTATGAGCGTGGTCACGGACCCACGGGCTGAACGGCGTCGGCA